>CBIMZH010000330.1:0-4036 GCA_966248255.1 uncultured Cellvibrio sp. | reverse complement strand
AGTGACTCCGGTTGCCGTATCACCATTACCCCAATCCCAGTGGTAACTCAGGGTATCGCCATCGGCATCGGTAGATGCAGAGGCATCCACTTGAACCTGCGAAATCATAATGGCAAACACACTGCCATTTACGCTGAAACTGGCAACAGGTGCATGGTTTATCGCTGCGCTCCCCACAGGGCCATAAGGCGCTGGCTGACTCGAGCAAGTGACAAGTGAAATACAACTTTGCTGATTTTCCCAACCCCAACCCGACTGAGTAGTTGTACACAGCGGATACAAAGTGCCATACCAATTACACTGGCTCGCGCCGCCACTCGTGGATGAACTCGCGCTGGATACTACCGAGCTTGCACTTGAAGAAACGCTGCTGAACGATGAGCCAAGAGACGAGCTGCTCAACACACTGGATGAACTGCTTATAGCATTGGAGGTAGATGAACTGGCAAGTGAAGCGCTTGACGATGAGTTTTGCCCGGTAGAATGACTGGCATAACCATTATAAAAATCCAACACCCATGCCAGAGGCGCGTTCCAGTTGATGGTAATTTCATTCACCGAATAAGCATTAATATTGTCAACCCAACAACTGGCAGGCTTGCTGGTGCAAGCGGACAAAAGATTTGCTGCAGTGCCATCATCCAAACCTGAGTCTGGCCCACCTACTAAAGCGCCCGGCGGCGCCCAGGGAAAGTTGCTGTTAATAGCGCCCGCCCAAAAGCGGTGATGTGGCTGAGCAGCTGCCTTAGTGCCCTCCCCTGTAACAAAGGAGGTAGACAAGGTGTTGCGCCCGTACAAATAATCCAGCCCCAGACCCACACCCGTTGCGTATTTTTCATTCTGGGTAAAGTCGTATGCCAAGCCCATTAATATAAGTTTATTGGCAACGCCCGAATTGGAGCCCCAATAAAAATCCAGGGTGGATAAAGGCACTGCGTAACCTGAAGCGTTTTGCGTAGCAAGGTGCGCATCGGCAATAGTCGCGATTTTAGCCCGAGCACTGTTGCTCAAACTGGCAGTTTGACTGGTGGGAACAACGGCCAATGAAATTAAGCCCAGCAGCTCTGTATCGGCCCAGCCAAATTCTGTTTTATCCAAGACAAAATTGTTAATGGTCGGCAAATATTTACTATCGCCAGTGGTGATATAAAGCTCAGCAGCCGCCCAGTAAAAATCATCAGCTACTCGCTTATCGCCATAGCCTCCGCCACCGTTATCGTAATTACCGGAATATATGTCATTGGCATTAGCCTGAGCTGCACTCCAGGCGCGCTCTGCAGCGGTTAAACAGCTGCTGGCAAAACCTGCATCTATATCTTTCCAGATGCGCGCGCACTGAGCCGCCGTTGCCGCCAGGTTTAAGGTCGCTGCGGTACTTGGCGGCACCAAAGCGCGCTGCTGCGGGTCTTCGTGTGGCGCCATGGGGAAGCCAGTCCAGCCTACATCGTGCATTTTGTGGTGGGCCATACCCGCCTTGGCTTCACCTTGGGGAACCTGCATGGAAAGTAAAAATTCCATTTCCCAGCGAGCCTCGTCGAGAATATCGGCAACACCATTGCTACTCTCGGGGATATTCAAAGTACCATCGGCAACAGCATCAGTATTTTGTTTGATATAAAGCCCGCGCTCATACAGGTTGAGCAATGTCCACACCGAGATGCCGCCATTAACCACATATTTACCGTGATCGCCGGCATCGTACCAACCCTTGGTGACATTTAAGGAATAATTGCAGGTACCACTCCAACAGGGCACATTCATATCGCCCTTATTCGCACCTTGATTGAGATGCCCCGCAGGGCGCGCCCATTTGCTATTGCTCGCAAACGACGTATTGCCGCCACCGGTATATTGGCTTTGAATTTCTATACCGCTGCGGTTGTGATAAAAGTATTTAAGCGCGTCGTAAAAAGGCGCTTTAAATACTGTGTTGGCGATACTAAAGGGATAGCTGGAATCAGCGCCAACCACCAGCACAAAATTGCTACCCTGGGCAGTCACTGCAGCAAAATCAATTTTTTGCAAATTATCGCCAGAGGCGGCATCCACACCCAGGGGAGCAGTCTGGCCGGATGCTACTAGAGCACCGTTTTGCGTAAGCTGCCAATTAAGTGCCGCGTTGCTGCTCGTTTTGTACAGCGCAACTTTTTCGCCAGTGGGCAAATAGCCCAGCTGGTTAACTCTTGGGTTGCCCTGCTCGGCCAGCGCCGCGGTCACAGCTAAGCTGCTTAACATCGCTGCAGCAACCGCCGCAACCAGGGGGCGGGCTTTAACAACAGGTGAAAATAGATTTTTTTTCATAATGTTTTTCTCCAAGCGCTACAAAATGTTTTCGCCCAGGGCTGTTTCCGGGTAATTAGTTTTATTTGCCAGCCGTTTAAATATCGGGCGATAAAAAATAAAAAAACAAGTGAAAAATAGTGCTAATCACGCAACAGCAACCATTTCCAACTTGCTTTCCAAGTGCAATCAATATTGGGGAGCTCAGTAGCCCGCGCTAAAAATCCGGTCATCCTTAACTGATGACCGGATAAATTTTTAAGGGGACTTTCTTACTACAAAAGTGACTGCCACACCCGCACGCACAGGCGTGGCAATCAGGAAATTAAAGGGGGCCACTCCTTGGCCTGGGCATCTCTCCAAATGCCTGTCCTGGCTCACTCTCACTCGAGACAGGTGCCAACGCCAGGCGCGGCACCCGATTAACACTTATTGCAGTGTTGGGTAGGCGTTGTTGACCAACACCTGGAAGGCATTAGAGAACCAGCGACCTGCAACCGGAGCATTGGCCAGAGAGCCGGTTCCCACTACACCACTGCCTTCGCTGCGGGTGTAGGTTGGGTCACACATGCGGTCGAAACCTTTGGCTGGATCGTTTGGATCATAGGACAGCTCCAGAGAGGAAGCGCCGTCTGATTCACCTGGTGGTTTCACCCACACATAGGCATCAATACCATCGGCACCAACCAGTTGTGGACGCTCGCCTATGCCACCAGGCTGGTTACACCAGTTGCCGCGGTGCAGACGCTTATCAACACGCGAGTCGTTAACAAAGGTTTCCAGAACACTGCTGGTAGACAGAGCTGTTGGACGGTTTGCACCACCCCAACCGTTGCGTGAAGTATCAACAAGCATACCGATTGTGGATGGGAAGCCAGCGGCGATCATGCGGGTGCGCCATGCTTGAACAAAAGACTTCTCACTGAAGTAGGTGTTCCACTCGTAGAAGCTGGCTTGACGTACTTGCGAGCCACCGTTGCTACCTGGCAGAGAGGCATTGGCGTAGGCATCCAGGAAAGGTTCGGTCAGCGGAGTGTAGCCTGCAGTGTTGGACACAAAACCTGCTACAGAGTTAACGCCGTGCTCGGTACCTTTAATCGCGTTACCAATCAGGGTGACCGCTGGACCAAAGTTGCTATCCCAACCCAACCAGCCAGAGTGGCCAATGTCGATGTAGCTGTACACGTTGGTCAGCGGGTAGAGTTTGTTCAGGGTGTACTGGGTGTTAGCTACATAACCATCGGTTGCATCAGTTGCCAGCGCACAATCTGTATCACTCAAGTTGGTAACCAGGTTGGGCAGAGAGTCTGGCTCAATGATGGCGATGATGCGCAGATCTTTGTACTTGGCATCGGCGAAGATGTCATAAATGGGGTCAACATATTCGTGGCGATAGCGCTGAGTACCCTCTGGGCCTTGAACCAATTCACCGTTAGAGGCCAGTGCGTGACAGTCGCGGTTAGGCAGGTCGTAAACAACAACCAGAATAACGTTGGCGTTTTGATCAATTGCCGCATCCAGGTGATCGCGCAGACCGAAGCTGCCATCTGCAGGCGCAATCGCACCTATACGATCCATCCACACCGCAGTGTTGTAACCAGAGACTTTAGAGCCACCAGTTTCAGCTTGCGCTTTTCCAGACCAAATTGGGTCAACGTACCAGCGGGCATCAACAAAGGGGTTATCCAGACGAGTGCCGGCAACAACGCTTGAGCTGCTGCTGGAGGCTACTGAAGAGCTGGAAGAACTTACCACC
>CBIMZH010000329.1:0-4044 GCA_966248255.1 uncultured Cellvibrio sp. | reverse complement strand
GACCATGTGCTGTTTAATTCCATGTCCCAGTGGGCGCGCTTTAAAGACTTGGCGTTAACGGCCAAGACTCAGCGTCCGGAGTTGGAGTTTGGTATTCGTATTAATCCAGAGCACTCAGAAGGCGATGTGCCGCTCTACGACCCCTGCGCACCATGCTCGCGTATGGGCGTGCCTATAGCCAAATTTGAACAGGCGTTGGTAGCGCAGGGCGATTTATTGGAGGGAATTTCCGGTCTGCATTTTCATACCCTCTGCCAACAGGATTTGCCGCCGCTGGCGCGCACCCTGGCAGTGGTGGAGCAAAACTTCGGTAAGTTTTTTGCCCAGCTTAAATGGATTAACTTTGGCGGCGGTCACCATATCAGCCGTGAAGATTATCAAGTGGACGATTTAATTCAGTTGGTAAAAGATTTTATGGCGCGCACTGGCCTGCAGGTTTATCTGGAGCCAGGCGAAGCTGTGGCGATTCACTCAGGCGTGTTGGTGGCAGAGGTGCTCGACATCACCTGGAATCATATGCATCAGGCTATTTTGGATACTTCTGCCACTTGCCATATGCCGGACGTACTGGAAATGCCTTATCGCGCTGAGGTGCTTGGCGCAGCTATGCCGGAAGAGCTTGCTCACACCTATCGACTGGGTGGTATGACTTGCCTGGCGGGGGATATTATTGGTGACTACTCCTTTGCGGAGCCTTTGTACCTGGGCCAGCGTTTAATGTTTGATGATATGTCCCACTACACTATGGTAAAAACCACCACCTTTAATGGCATCAATTTGCCCTCGATTGCGATTTGGGATTCGCGCACAGATGAGCTGGAAGTTATTCGCCAGTTCGGCTACGAGGATTTTAAAGGGCGCCTATCCTGAGTGAGGTTAATCGATCCCTAAATAAAAAAGCCGCGCTATTGCGCGGCTTTTTGTTGCTGGGTAAATCTATTTGCCCATGGATTTTAAAATGCTTTCCATTTGATCCATGGTGGCATTCATGCGAGCGATAAGCGCCTGGTAGGGTTCGGGTGATGCCAGATCCACGCCAGCGGTTTTCATCAGCACATAGGGGTAATCTGAGCCGCCAGCTTTGAGCATGGTAATAAATCTATCGCGCGCGCCTGCATCGCCGGAGCCAATTTTTTGCGATAGCTCAGCAGCGGCGGCAATAGAGGTTGCGTATTGGTAGACATAAAAATCGTAGTAGAAGTGGGGGATATAGGCCCACTCAATACCGTAAAGGTCATCGATTTTAACCACGCCCTGGGCGTCGCCGTGATAGCGCTTTAACAACTCCAGATACATCTTGGTGAGTTTTTCACCGGTTAGCACTTCGCCGGCTTCCACCGCTTCATTCATTTTTAATTCAAATTCGGCAAACATGGTTTGACGGAAGAAGGTGCCGCGCAGTGTTTCCAGGCCATTGCCCAGGTAATAGAGTTTTTCTTCGGGTGTTTGCGCCTGCTTAAGTACCGAATCCTGGAGCAGCATCTCGTTCATAATGGATGCGGTTTCAGCAATAAACGTAGAGTAGTTGGCGTTCTCAAACGGCTGGGCCTTATTGGCTAATACCGAGTGCACCGCATGGCCGTATTCATGGGCAAAGGTGGAGGCACTTTCGTAATCATCGTTGTGGTTGAGCAGCACATAGGGGTGAACCTCATAGGCTTCACCAAACATATAGGCGCCCGAGGTTTTGCCTGGCTGTGGGAAGACGTGCATCCAGCGGCCTGCAACACCCTGGTCGAAAGCCACCAGGTAATCGCAACCTAAGGGTGAAAGTGCCTTGCGTGTAATTGCGATTGAGTCCTGAATATTAAATTGCTTATCCAGTTGCACCAGCGGTGGATAAATATCGTAGTAGCCCATATCACCCTTGATGCCGAGCATGCGTTTGCGCAGTTGAAAATAGCGATGCAGGGTAGGCAGGCCTTTGTTTACTTCACTGACCAGGGTGCGATAAACCCCTTCAGGCATGGCGTCTTTAAACAGCGAGCGCTGCAGCGAGTTATTAAAGTGGCGCGCGCGGGTTTGAAAGATTAGCCCCTCGATATGGGCGTTCATAATACTGCCCAGGGTCGCCTCATAGTCTTTCCAGGTTTGCCAGAAGGTATCGAATACCATTTTGCGATCGGCGCGGTTAGCGGCGGCGCGCGCACCTGTATAACCGGCTTGATTCAGCAGCAGGCTTTTGCCATCGCTGAGCTTTACCGTTTTCCAGGGTAGGTTGGCATTGGCCAGCATTTGATAAATGGAGCCTGGGCCATCGCTGAGTTGGCCGGTTTGCGCAAGAATATTTTCTTCATTTTTACTCAGGGTGTGAGGCGCCTGGCGCAGTACGTCTTCCAGTTGATGTTGATGATTTTTTAACCCTGGCTCCTGGGCGATAAAACGGTGAATTTTCTTTTCGCCCACCGCCAACACCTCGGGGTTGTACCAGCTGATGGCGGCTTGCAGATCGTTCATCAGGCCTTTGGCCAATTGGCGGCGCTCTTCGTTTTCGGCAATGCGGTTGTCTTCATCCGCCTTGAGGGTGGCGTAAACCATTAGCCGGGTAGCTTCTTTGGCTGTGTGAGAAATTGCATCTGATGCACTTAGCAGGCTCTTGGCGTTTTTGCCCAGAGTGCCCTGATATTTTTTTAATCCAACCAGCTCAGCGTCTACATTTGCTTTGGCTTGGCTCCAGGCTTGGGCGCTGGGGTAAAGCTCGGTTAAATCCCAGACGTATTTTTCATCTACAGCCTGCACTGGTTTACTGACATCCGCGGTGGTGGCCATGGCGCTCAAGGGCAATTGGGTAATGGCGAGGGCGCAGGCGAGGGCAAGGGATTTAAAACTAAAGCGCTGACTCATGGGCTGAATCTCCAAGCGTTATGGGAAAAGGTTAATTGATAGAGTATTGCGCCTTTCAGGTCAAATAAAAAAGGGCGCCCAAGCGCCCTTAATTGAATAGCCAGCCTGGCAGCTGAGATTTAAAACTCACCCAGGAATCCACCTGACTGATGCGCCCAGAGCTGCGCGTAATCGCCGCCTAAGGCCAGCAACTGCTGGTGTGACCCCTGTTCAATAATCTGCCCTTTATCCAGCACTATAAGGCGATCCAGTGCGGCTATGGTCGATAGCCGGTGAGCAATTGCAATAACGGTTTTACCCTGCATCAAATAATTCAAATTATTTTGAATGGCCGCTTCAACCTCCGAGTCCAGTGCTGAGGTGGCTTCATCCATAATCAAAATGGGTGCATTTTTGATCAGCACACGGGCTATGGCGATACGCTGGCGCTGGCCACCGGAGAGCTTTACGCCGCGCTCGCCGACATGGGCGTCATAGCCGGTACGCCCCTGGTTGTCACTCAGCGCTAAAATAAAGTCGTGGGCCTCGGCCTGCTTGGCGGCGCGGATCATGTCTTCTTCGGTAGCGTCTGGCTTGCCATAGAGCAGGTTGTCGCGAATCGAGCGATGGAGCAAAGAGGTATCCTGGGTCACCATACCGATTTGTGCGCGCAAGCTTTCCTGACTAATGGTCTCTACTCCCTGGCCATCAATTAACACCTGACCGGATTGCACATCGTAAAAGCGCAACAGCAAATTCACCAGCGTTGACTTGCCTGCACCCGAGCGACCCACCAGGCCAATTTTTTCGCCGGGCTGAATATGCAAATTAAAGTTATTAAGCAGTTGCCCCTCGGCTTTGCCGTAGTTAAAGGCCACATTGGCAAAATCAATTTGTGCATTGTGAATTTGCAATGGTTTGGCTGCAGGATGATCCTGAACTTCACGTGGAATGGATAGCGTATTTAGCCCGTCGCGCGCTGTACCAATATTTTCAAACAGCGCGGAAACTTCCCACATAATCCACTGGGCCATACCGTTTAAGCGCAGCACCAGGCCTATGGCTGTGGCTATAGCGCCGGTGGTGACGGCGGTGTTGGACCACAGCCATATGGAAGTGGCAGCTACGGCAAAAATCATCAGCGCATTAATAATCCATACACCGCTACTCAGCCAAGTGGCCAGGCGCATTTGCGGATAAACCGTGGACAAAAAGTGCTCC
>CBIMZH010000328.1:0-4067 GCA_966248255.1 uncultured Cellvibrio sp. | reverse complement strand
CGTCCAGGGCAAAGATCACTTCGCGCGGGCGGGCGAAGGCGCGCTGGTCACTTTTGGGCAGTACCCGCAGGCCGGCAAAGCTCTCCACCTGGTCCGGCAGAGCCAAGTGCGGAAAATAGTGGCTGAGGGTTTCCAGCAAATAGGCTTGCTCTTCCGCTGTGCAGTGGGATTTTTCCGGCGCCTCGCGATGGATTTTTTCGGTGGTGCCCACCAGCAACCTGCCCTCCCAGGGCAAGACAAACACCGCGCGCTTGTCACGCGGCGCCTCTAAATAAAAGTACTGATCGAGCAGCGGCGGCAATAGCAGGTGGCTGCCCTGCACCAACTCCACCTGAGGAATAGTCACCCCTGGCGTCACCCCGGCCAACACCTGACCGGCCCAGGGCCCGGCGCAGTTGACCAATACCCGGCAGCTGGCCGAATGCTGGCCCTGATCATCGCTGAAATCCACCTGACAGCACTGGCCATTGCGCCTGGCGGCGACAAAACGCGCGGGCATGCGCAGCTCGGCGCCCAGGGCTATGGCGGAGTGAAGTACCGCGCGGGTGAGCGCCGCATCATCGGTTTGCGCTTCACTATAGCGGAACACCGCGCGCAAATCCGCCTGGCGCAGGCCGCTTAGCGCATCCCAGTCGCGCTTGGGCAGCTGGCGAAACAGTGCATCGCCGTTAAGCCCGGCGAGCAGCGCATAGAGGCTGAGCCCTGTGCGAATGGTAAGCGGTGAACGGCTGGAATCTTTATAAACGGGAATATGCAGGGGCTGCAGCTTGACCAGGTCCGGTGCCAGGCGGAGCAGCAGCGCCCGCTCCTTAAGGCTTTCGCGTACCAGCCCAAACTGCATGGATTCGAGATAGCGCAGGCCGCCGTGAATCAGCTTGGAGGATTTGCTGGAGGTGCCTGCCGCCGGGGCGGTTTGCTCCAGCACCAACACCGAATAGCCCGCCGCCGCCACTGCCTGGGCAACGCCAGCACCTTGAATTCCAGCCCCCACTACGACTACGTCATATTTCATTGGCGATCCCAAGCAACCCTGCACTGCCCCTAACAGGCGCAGATACTGACGAAAATAACCTCAACACCGCCTTAAGTTTGCACTGTCGCAGCGGCGGGTACGGTCATCAAACTGACACTAGAGTCTAGTCAAAAAACCGACTAAGCAATTCACTGCAGAATTTTGACCTGCCCGCCGTTACTGAGCGGATAACGCCAATACCGCAACAAACATGGTGTCTGCATCATAATCCGGCGCCCCCAGCATTTGCTGGCGCTTAAGCACAAATTGCGGATGGGCGCTTAAAAACTCGCGCACCTGGCCTTCGTTTTCCGCCCACTGCCAACTGCAGGTGGCGTAAACCAGGTGGCCGCCGGGGCGAACCCCCTGGGCAGCCTGGTGCAGGATTTGCGTTTGTATAGCCATCAGCTCGCGGGTATCGCTAGTGCTGAAACGCCAGCGCGCATCCGGGTTGCGCCGCCAGGTACCGCTGGCGGTACAGGGCGCATCAACTAATACCCAATCAAAGCCCTTGTGCTGGGCAACCTCTTTGGGCAAGCGCAAGGGGGCGCTGGCATCCCAGGTAAAACTGCGCAGGTTGAACAGCCCGGCGCGCTTGGCGCGGCGCTTTAATTCTTCCAGCTTGTATTCCTGCAGATCGGTGGCCAACAGCATGCCCTTGTTATTGAGCTTGCTGGCAATGGCCAGGCTTTTACCGCCGGCACCGGCGCAGGCATCCCATACCTTTTGCCCTGGCTTAGCCTGCACCGCATCGGCGATCATCTGGCTGGCCAGGTCCTGGATCTCCAACAGGCCATTTTTATAGGCCTGGGTATTGGCAACGCCTCTGCCGCCTTTGGCCAGCAGATGCTGATCTACCAGTTCAACCTCTACCCCCTCAGCGCGCAGCTGAGCTGCCAGCACCTCGGCACCAGTGCCCTGCTGCGGGCGCAACCAGAGTGGCGGCATCTGCTGCTGTTGACGAATAAAGGTTTGCAGCTGGTCACTGCTCCAGCCACAGGAGCAGCTGCGCTCCTCAAGCATGGACGCCCACTGCGGGCGCAGCCCCTGCCACAGCAATGCCCAGGGCGCCAGGGGGTTTAAGTCCTGGGGCTGAGCCTGGGCAAAAAATTCCCGCCGCGCCTCCGCCTCCGCCATGCGGAACTGGCTTAAATCCCAATCCAGGCGCAGCCCGATCCAATACCAAAAAGCGCGGGAATCCAACTGCTTTAAATCGGTTGGATGCCAGTGTTGATCCCAGGCTTGCCAGTCGGGCACGGCCTCAGCCTTTTGCGCATCAGTAAACGCCTGCTCCAGCGCGCAAGCCAGCTGGGCAAAACCTACCGCATCCATCAGGCAGCGGCTCAACTGCAGCTGCTCGCTTAGCGACAACTGTTCCGGCTGCTGATACTTGCGCCCGCCTCTGGCTGGCGACCTGAATTGCTGTTTTAACCAGCGATCGACAAATGGCAGTTGCGGTTCAGCCAGGTATTTTTGCCAAAGGCCAATTAACACCGGCCAGTCGGGGGAGAGAAAAGAAGTCATTTTAGATACACACTCACTAGGCCGGCGATACTCACCAGCAACAGGGAAACACCCAGTACCCGGTAAAATACCCGGGTATCACCGCTCATAATTTTTTGATGGAACTTCAAACCAAGTACATGACCAACACCTGCCGCGGGCAATAACCACAGATGATGGATTAACTGCAGATCCACGCCGACATAAATAAAGGCGCTCATTTTAATGCACACCAAAATAAACCAGAGCACAAACAGGGTGTCGCGCAGCTGCTGTTTGGCTACATGGGTGGCAAATACCGCGATAATCAGCGGCGCACCTATCAGCGAAGTGCCGGAGATATATGCGCCCAGCATCAGGAAGAGCACATCCAATACCGGGTGATTACTTTTAAACGGTTTATCCAGAATATAGGTAATCGCGTAAACCGAAACTATCACAAAGATAATACCGGTCATTAAATTGGCCGGCAGCGTCAGCAGGCCAAATACGCCGATCAACTTGGGCACAATCATTATGCCCAGCGCCTTCTTCAAATAGGTCCAATCTACGGTACTGGCGTGGCTTTGCGCTTCACCGCCGGCCACCAGCAGCTTGTGTTTGCGCGAGTTTTGCCACACGGTGAGCGAAGAGAAAAACAACAGGTGCACGGCAATAATAGGCAGGAACACCAGCGGCTGATTATCAATCAGCAGCAAAAACGGTAGCGACATCACCGCCCCACCAAAGCCCAAACCGGAGCGCACAAAACCGCTCCAGATAAAAATCAAGGCTATCAATACATATTGATAGGCCGCTAAATCCGCCATCAGAACCTCAGTATCTCTATCGCTAATCACAAAGTTAGCCATTATAAGGGGCCGGGGCGAGCTTGAGCGCAGATTTTACGTAGCCGTTAAAAGGTAATCTTTTGTTTAGCCAATTGCCTTGAAAGGCAACCAGGCGTACAAAAAACGGGCATCAATCCAGGTAAAGATTTTAATAACCACTGGCAGGAGGAAAAATCATGCTCAACCGTCGCGACGCGCTCAAGGGCTTAGGCCTAATTGGCTTGGCAAGTTTTACCCCGAGCCTTTTCGCCGCTCAACGCAAAAAATCCCTGGGCATCGCCCTGGTGGGGCTGGGTTATTACAGCCGCGATCTGCTCGCCCCTGCCTTGCAGTTAACCAGTCACTGTCATCTCGCAGGCCTGGTCACTGGTTCGCCAGAGAAAATCCCCAGCTGGCAAAAACAGTACGCCATTGCCGATAAAAATATTTACAACTACGACAATATGCACCAGCTGGCCAACAACCCGGATATAGATGTGGTCTACATAGTCACGCCCACCGGCCTGCATAAAAAATTCGCCCTTATTGCCGCCAATGCCGGCAAGCATGTCTGGTGCGAAAAACCCATGGCGATGAGCTCTGCTGACTGCGCCGAGATAATTGCGGCCTGCAATAAAAACAAGGTCAAACTTTCCGTCGGCTATCGCATGCAGCACGAGCCCAACACCCAACGCATTATGGCCATGGCCAAAAGCAAGCCCTATGGTGCTATTCAAACCATT
>CBIMZH010000327.1:0-4114 GCA_966248255.1 uncultured Cellvibrio sp. | reverse complement strand
TCTGCCATCAAGCAGTTATTTTAACTGATGCTGTCGCCGCAACTGGGTGAGATCTGACTTAACCCAGTTGAGTAAATCCTCATTAAACATGGGCTTGGCAAAGTAATAGCCCTGTACCAAATCCACACCCAATTCCGCCAGCACTTCCAGGTCCTCCAGGGTTTCCACCCCTTCGGCGACGGTAGTGAGGTGAAGGTTGCGCGCCAACTCTATGGTGCTGGCCAATATAGTGCGCTGCTGTGGTCGGGTGGCAACGCGATCCACCAAAGAGCGATCAATTTTCAACTCTGTTGCCGGCACCCGCGACAATTGCTGGGCATTGGCAAAGCCGGTGCCATAGTCGTCAATCGCAATATGAAAGCCCTTGAGGCGCAGGCGCGCCAGGGTGCGTATGGCACTGGCCAACTCACCCAACAGCGCGTTTTCGGTAACTTCAAAAGTGATCTCGGCTGGCGCTATCTGATACTGATTGGTGAGCTGCTCCAGCCAGTCCACCATCTCCGCATCCGCTAGCGATAAGGGCGACAGGTTAAAGGCCAAATGAAAACGCAAGCCGTACTGCTGCCAACTGCGCTTTTGCGCAAACGCCTGCTCCAGCAGTTTGCGTGTCAGCAAATCAATCATGCCGTGGCGCTCGGCCAGGGGGATAAATACACCGGGGGAAATAGCGCCCTTGTGCGGGTGCTTCCAGCGCGCCAGGGCTTCCACACCGCGCAGCACCAGCCCCTGCAAGGTCAACTTGGGTTGATAGGCCAGAGTGAGTTCGCCATTTTCCAGCGCCTCTTTTAACTCCACGGCGGTCACCTCGGCCTGTTGTGCGCTTGGCTCCTTGGCTAATTTAGTCTCCTGCAAATAGCGCAACAGGCTGCATTCCAGCAGGTCGGTACTCAGCGGTTTTTGGAAGGTGCCCAACACGTGCAGGCCATCGGCCTCTGCCATGGTACCAACGCTGGCAATTAAAATTGGGTCTTTGGCGCTGAGAATAATCAGGCTGGTGTTTACTTTTTTCTCGGCAATGGCGCGGATCAGTTCAACGCCATCCATTACGGGCATTTCCAAATCGACCAGGACCACATCAATCGGCTGGCGCTGCAGGATATTCAGTGCATCTATTCCGTTGGTGGCATCACTCAAATTATTCACACCTACCTGTTGGCAGATGCCCGTCACATACTGGCGCTGGGATGCGCTGTCATCCGCTATAAGCACGCTGACTTCAGAAATAGAGTTTTTCATGCCTTACCTTCAAGAACCGCCGGAATTTGCGCAAGCGCCATCACTTCCTTGGCTGCGCCCATATTAATCGCCTCTTTGGGCATGCCAAATACAATACAGGATTTTTCATCCTGAGCTATGGTGCGACAGCCCGCCTGACGCATTTCTAACAGGCCGCGCGCGCCGTCATCGCCCATACCCGTCATGATAATACCCAGCGCGTTGCGCCCGGCAGAGCGCGCTGCCGAGCGGAATAACACATCGACCGAAGGGCAATGGCGATTGACGCTGGGGCCGCGAAATACCTTGGCCACATATTGCGCCCCGGAGCGCTGCACCTCCAGGTGGTGGCCGCCAGGTGCTATCAGCACTCGCCCGGGGATCAAGCGATCACCGGTTTCTGCCTCTTTCACATCCACATTGCAAATTGAATCCAGGCGCTTGGCGAAGGCAGCGGTAAACTTTTCGGGCATATGCTGCACCACGGCAATACCGGGACAGGTGCGGGGAATATCACAGAGAATTGTTTCCAGGGCCTGAGTCCCGCCGGTGGATGTCCCTATGACAATGATCGAATCGGTGGTCATGGTCATAGTCACCAAGTCGGCAACCGGCGCAAGCTTTGGCTTGTGCGGATCAACCTTGGCTACACCGCGGGAAATATGCGCTGTGGCCGCACCGCGCACGGTTTGCCACAACTGATGTTTGGCTTCGAGAAGGAAATCTTTAACCCCCAACTGCGGTTTGGTCACTATATCTATTGCGCCAGCCGCCAGCGCTTGCAGTGTTAACTCTGCGCCCTTCTCGGCCAGTGAGGAGCAAATAATTACCGGCGTTGGCCGCTCCCCCATAATCTGGCGCAAAAAGGTTAGGCCGTCCATACGCGGCATTTCTATGTCCAGCACTATGACATCGGGCCAGCGCTTTTCCATATGCTGACGAGCAAAAATAGGGTCTGATGCCGCAGCGTAAACCTTAATATCCGGCGCTTCGTTCAGGATGCCACTCAACACCTGGCGCACTACAGCTGAGTCATCAATTACCAATACGTCTATTGTCATGATAAAAATCCGAAGCTACTGAGCCTTCATTTGATAGCACTTAAGCGCTATGTTCCCGGTGAGTAGATTTAGGGTAATTGTGCGTGAAAACGTATCGCCCACATCGACTTGTTGCGGCACCAGTTTTTCCTGTGCCAGCCAGGCTTGCGCGTAGCGAATATTTTCCTTGCCAATAGTTTTGGCCGTGTTAAATGCGAACATATCGCCCCCACCAAAGAGCCCCAAGCGAAAATCCGTCATTGGCCCTATGCGCAACATAGACTGCTTCATCACTTTAAGCGCAGCATTTGCATAGCGAAAATCGTTTTCACTCGCTACCTGAACCTTGGCCCCGTACTTGGGGTTTTCCGGCAGCAGAAAATGACATAGCCCACCCAGCTGATACTGAGGGTGCCAGGCTGTTAATGCCACACAGGAACCAAGCACGGTGTAAAGCTGGGTATACTCCTTACCAAAATACCACTCTCCAGGGTTGAGAGTGAGCATTGAGCGGCCCGTATCCAGAGAAATCATAACTTCCCCTTCACACCAGCCGGTAAATTGCTGGTCTTACCGCGACAAATCTATCGCACAATCCATGTAAGCTTTCCGAGTGACCTACAAATAAAATGCCACCTGGCTCCAACTTATCGGCGATACGGTTAAGAATTTTCGTTTTATTTTCGTTTTCAAAATAAATCAGCACATTGCGTAAAAAAACCAAACTGAATTTACCAATATCAGCAAAGGGTTCATGCAGGTTAAGTGTAAAAAAGCTCACCAGATCGCGCAGCTCTTTACACACGCGAATATTACCCGCTTCTGGCCCTATCCCCTGGCGACAATATTTTCGCAAATATTCCGGAGGGATAAATTTAGCGCGAGACTCTGGGTAGATACCTATTCTCGCCTGCTCAAGGACTGTGCGATTCACGTCCGAACACTGCAGCTCCCAATCTGCAGGGCAAAGCTCTTTCAGCATCATAGCGATGCTGTAAGGTTCCTCCCCGGTGGACGCAGCGGCACTCCACACGCGAAAACGCCCCTTGCCGCGCCGAGCAGGCAAAATTTCATCACGCAAATAATCAAAATGTTTTGGCTCACGAAAAAAATAGGTTTCGTTGGTGGTAATGAGCTCCAGCGCTAACTCCAACTCGGTTTTGCCTTCGGGCGATTGCAGCAGGCGATAATAGTCGCTGTAATCTTTTGCCTGGCAAGCGACTAAACGCTTCCACAGGCGATTGCTCAGGAGGGCTTTTTTTTGTTCCGGCAAAAAAATGCCCAGCCGCTCCTGAATGAGGTCTTGAAAAAGCTGAAACTCCCGATCAGAGGGTAAGGGAGATGCCGAATGCGAACTCATAGCTAACTACTTCCATCTAACACAATACGGGAGGGGTCGCACTGTTTTTGGCAAAACCCAATAATTTACTGGTTGCAGTAGCCATGAGTTTATTTAAATTTTACAAAATTCTTATCCAGATCATCATCACTGGCAGAAGGTTTAATTTTGGTGGAGGTTACCGGTTTGGCCTTAGCTGGGGCGGCAGTTGCTGCCTTATGCTTGGGCGCTGAAGTTTCATATTTTTTGGCAGAACTTCTTACCTCCGGTGTGCGCTGCATTTGGCTGCGGCTATTTTGTGTCAATACAAAATAGCTAATTGACTCTTGCAAGCGCATCGCCTGAGAGCTCAACTCCTCTGCGGTAGAGCTGAGTTCTTCTGCAGCAGCCGCATTTTGCTGCATTGTCTGACTAACCTGACCAATAGCCGCGTTAATTTGATTGACACCGGAGGTTTGCTCGGCCGATGCAGCAGAAATTTCCTGTACCAAGTCGGCTGTCTTTTGAATGCTGGGCACCA
>CBIMZH010000326.1:0-4123 GCA_966248255.1 uncultured Cellvibrio sp. | reverse complement strand
GGGCGGCGCTTATATGTATGGCGCTGGGAATAGTATCGTTGCTGCTTTGGCCCATATTCACATGGTCATTGGGGTGAACATGGAAGCCATCGGTGGCGCGATTGTGGTTGGCCAGGTGAGCAATCACCTCATTGACATTCATATTGCTGCTGGTGCCAGAGCCAGTTTGAAACACATCTACCGGAAACTGATCGGCAAACTGGCCGCTAAGGATCTGATCTGCGGCGGTATTTATGGCTTCCATCTGCATGCAATCGAGCAGGCCCAGTTGATAATTGGCCAGCGCCGAAGCCTTTTTGATGTAGGTAACTGCCTGAATAAAGCGCGGCGGCATCACCAGGCTGGAGATCTCGAAATTGTCCAAGGCGCGCTGGGTTTGCGCACCATAGAGGGCGCGGCTGGGGACCTGAACTTCACCCATGCTGTCGTGTTCGATTCGGAAATCACTCATCACACACCTCCGGGGCTTGGCGCTGCTGACAGAGATTGTCAGACCTGGGGTTTAGACTCTGGACTTGATTGCTGGAATAGCTTTGTTGGCGGCTTAATTAGCCAGGGCTTGATGGCTTTATAGTCTAGCCCCATATCCCAGGAAAATACTGATCCAGGTCAGATTTAGGTAGAATCTCCCTTTAGCCTTAGATGTAGTAGCCAGCCCATGTCCCAATCTTCGAATAAACACTTTGTCGTTCACAGTGAATTTGCTCCCGCCGGCGATCAGCCTACGGCCATTGCCGGTTTGGTGGAGGGGCTGGAGTCGGGCCTGGCGTATCAGACGCTGCTGGGCGTCACCGGCTCGGGTAAAACCTTTACCATCGCCAATGTGATTGCCCAGGTACAGCGGCCGACGCTGATTATGGCGCACAACAAAACCCTGGCAGCGCAGCTCTACGGCGAATTTAAGGAGTTCTTCCCCAACAATGCGGTGGAATATTTTGTCTCCTACTACGACTACTATCAGCCGGAAGCCTATGTGCCCAGCTCGGATACCTTTATCGAAAAGGATTCCGCGGTAAACGAGCATATAGAACAGATGCGCCTCTCGGCCACCAAAGCGCTGCTGGAGCGCAAGGACGCTATTATCGTCGCCTCAGTGTCGGCCATTTACGGCCTGGGAGACCCAGAGGCCTATATGAAAATGCTGCTGCACCTGGTGCGCGGCGAAAAAATTGATCAGCGCCATATTTTGCGGCGCCTGGCGGAGTTGCAGTACACCCGCAATGACATGGATTTTCACCGCGCCACCTATAGGGTGCGCGGCGAAGTCATTGATATCTACCCGGCGGATTCCGATATAGAAGCGGTGCGGGTGGAATTATTTGACGATGAAGTGGAGCAGCTTTCGATTTTTGATCCACTCACCGGTGAAGTGCTGCGCAAGGTGCCGCGCTTTACTGTCTACCCTAAATCTCACTACGTCACCCCGCGCGAACAAATTCTGGAAGCCATAGATAACATCAAAGAAGAGTTGCGTCAGCGCCTCGAATACCTGCGTGAAAATAACAAACTGGTTGAAGCCCAGCGATTGGAACAGCGCACCCGCTATGATTTGGAAATGATGCAGGAGCTGGGCTACTGCAACGGTATCGAAAACTATTCGCGCTATTTATCCGGTCGCCAGTCGGGCGAGGCTCCGCCAACCCTGTTTGATTATTTACCTGCAGATTCTTTGTTAGTTATCGACGAAAGCCACGTTACTGTGTCGCAAATTGGCGCCATGTACAAAGGCGACAGATCGCGCAAAGAAACGCTGGTGGAATACGGTTTTCGTTTGCCTTCAGCATTGGATAACCGGCCCATGCGGTTTGATGAGTGGGAGCGAATTTCGCCGCAAACTATTTTTGTCTCGGCTACGCCGGGTAAATACGAAGAGGAAAATCAAGGCCAGGTGGTAGAACAGGTGGTGCGCCCCACCGGCCTGGTGGACCCAATAGTTGAAGTTCGCCCGGCGGGTTCGCAAGTGGATGATGTGCTCTCGGAAATTCGCCTGCGCGTGGAAAAAGAGGAGCGAGTGCTGGTAACTACCCTCACCAAGCGCATGGCCGAAGACTTGACCGAGTACCTGGCCGAACACGGTGTGCGCGTGCGCTACTTGCACTCGGATATAGATACAGTAGAGCGGGTGGAAATTATTCGCGACCTGCGTTTAGGTCAGTTCGATGTACTCGTGGGTATCAACCTGCTGCGTGAAGGCCTGGATATGCCCGAGGTGTCGCTGGTGGCGATTTTGGATGCGGATAAAGAGGGCTTTTTGCGCTCCGACCGCTCGCTGATTCAAACCATTGGCCGCGCCGCACGCAACGTTAACGGCAAGGCGATTCTCTATGCCGATCGCATTACTGGCTCCATGCAGCGGGCGCTGGATGAAACCGAGCGCCGCCGCGCCAAGCAGATGGCGCACAACGAAGCTCACGGCATAGTGCCCAAAGGCATTCGCAAAAATATTAGCGATATTCTTGAAGGCGCAGTGGTGCCGGGGGCGGGTGGGCGCAGCGCGCGCAACAAGGCCATGGCTATTGCCGAGCGCTCGGGCAAGTATGCGGTTGAGGCCAACCCCAAGGATATCTGGAAAACCATTGAAGCCATGGAGAAGCAAATGTTCCAGGCGGCCAAAGATCTGGAATTTGAAGTGGCGGCCAAACTGCGCGATCAACTTGAAAAGCTCAAGCAGCAGGCGATTTAAACTTTAACTAGACGGCGCCGAATATTGGCGCCGTGAATTTCTATTTCAATCGGCATATTTTTATAAATAATAAAAATTTTACAAATGGTTTTTATTTATGAAATTGAGCAGGTGATTCTTCATTTAAAAATTAGGATTTGCCCGCCAAAATGCCTGAAATGTGCGCGATCAGCCAACATTTATCAGTTTTATCTGGCAATATCTTTCGCGAGACCAAACTATAAAAAGCCGTAGAGCTAAACCTGCAAGGCAAAAATAACAATAACGCCAGTTCAATTAACGCGAATCAGATCTGCATACTCACTCACACAAAGGACTAATAACCGCAGATCCCCATCCCTCAAATCGCGTTTGTAAGGAGATATTCATGAAACCCGTTAACTCAAGGGCGGTCGCCATTTGGGCGCTCAGCTCGGTGCTGGCTTTGTGTGGCGCGGCAGCTAATGCCAATAGCGTCACTTCAAGCAACGGCGCCGCTACCGCCAGTATAAAAATCGATAACGATTGGGGCGCAGGTTATTGCGCAACTGTGTCTATTAACAACACCAGCACGGCGGCAATTAGCTCTTGGCAGGTGGCGCTCACACTGAATAATTCGCAAATAAATAATTTGTGGAGTGGCAGCCTGAGCGGCACTACTGTGACTGGCTTGGCCTATAACAATCAAATTTCTGCGGGCGGTAATACCTCTTTTGGTTTTTGCGCTAATGCGCAAAGCAGCAGCAATTATTTGCCTAGCCTAAGCAGTTTGAGTGTGGTGGGTGGCGCTGCATCTTCAGTGAGTTCATCGTCTTTATCTTCCAGTTCCTCGTCTGTGGTTAGCAGCTCTTCTGTTGTAAGTAGTTCCTCTGTAGTTAGTAGCACTTCGGTAGTTAGTAGCTCTTCGGTAGTTAGTAGCTCGTCAGTCGTAAGCAGCTCTTCCGTAGTAAGCAGTTCCTCTGTGGTTAGCAGTTCATCCAGCAGCTCATCAAGCAGCGCGGTGGTCAGCTCTTCAAGCGCGGCCCAGTGTGCCAAGGCCTGTAATTGGTATGGCACTGTTTATCCGCTGTGTAGCAATACCACCAGTGGTTGGGGTTGGGAAAACAATACCAGCTGTATTGGCTCTGCCACCTGTAGCGGTCAGCCCGCAGGATTTGGCGGCATAGTGTCTAACTGCAGCTCGAGCGTTTCTTCCAGTTCTGTCTCGTCCAGTTCTGTATCCTCCAGCTCAGTTTCATCCAGCTCGGTCTCTTCCAGCTCTGTGCTTAGCTCGCCTTCCAGTTCATCGTCCAGCTCATCATCCAGTGTGGTAACTTCATCCAGCAGCTCGTCTGCAACAGGGCAAATTCCCAATGCCACAGCCAGCGGCTGGCCTTACTGCCGCAGCGCGGATTCAGACCCGGATGGCGATGGCTGGGGCTGGGAAAACAGCTACTCCTGTATCGTTTATGGCTCAGCGCC
>CBIMZH010000325.1:0-4134 GCA_966248255.1 uncultured Cellvibrio sp. | reverse complement strand
CGATGACGGCAATATTCCGCACATAGATGTTAACGCCATGGAGAAGTACGCCAACCAGTACATCTCCCAGCAAATATTTAATATTCTCACCGCGCAAGCGGTGACCACAGATTACGACGAAAACTATTTCCGCCGCGCCGGTATCGACATAGGTGAAACTATTCGCCTGGATGCCAATGACCTGTTTATGAGCCTGGCAGGCCCAGTGGCGGTCGCCTATGCCGAGTCGGTAATACCGGCACCGGCGCACAATGGTGAAAAGCTGCGCGGCTACGATAAAAAAGCCAGCGAGCTAAATATCGACGACCTCTTTTTCCGCTCTATAGACTTGCCGCATTTCAACAAAATTACCCAGGCAATAGAAGGTATCAGCCTGCTGCCCATTGAAAGCGAGCGCTATCGCGATGCGCTGGATCGCTACCGCGATAAAGGTTACGACCCGGAAGAGTTAAAGCAGCTGCACTTCTTTAAAAACTGCTCGTCGATAGTGTCGATTATTTCCCTGCCCAAAGATTACAAGCTTTCCTACATGGATTTAAATCGCCTTAAATCCCATTTGAATGCGCTCTTCCCCAATACCACCCTCAAGCGCTATGCGCTGGTGATAGGTGCCTCGGCCAATATCTCGCTGACTACCTTAATTGTAAAAAGCCCCTGTTTGAGCGACGACTTCCTCACCCTGATTTGCGCCTATATCAAACGCTGCTTTGCCAATAGCGATTTCCGCTTTGATGAAAAGTTGGATAAGGCCATGATCGACTTCATCAGCTCGGAAAATTTTGATGAGGCACTGGTGGATGAAATGCTCAGTGAGTATGAGAACCCGGCCAAAATCCTCGATACCAACTGGTATGCGATCAAGCCTATGTACGAAAAGAAATATCGCGAACTGATTAACGACAGCGATAAGTTCTGCTCCATAAACGATATTCGCCTGTCGCGCGACAGTGTGAAAAAAGCGATTAAATACCTGCGCGAAATCTATCGTCACCGCATCAGCAAAACGCGCATTATTTCACTCAATTCTGAAGTTTCTCCCGTAAAGGACAAACGCTAGCAGCCAGGCAGTCGCTGCTTTGTTCATTCGCCCCTCAGGTGAAAGCCTGAGGGGCGTTTTTATTTTTGGCTAAAAAATTGTGGGCTAAAGGCCGGTGTCATGGCGCTTGGAGATTAAATTCGGCAATTGCTCCAGGTCCAACCACAAGCGGGCATCTTCCGTGGGGGTGGCCTTGGGCAGTGCGGGGTTGTCCAGATAAAACACTTTTCGTTTGCCCAGGTTGGCCTTTTCCAATACCAGTTTTACCACAGGTGAGTCGAGGAACAGCTGATCAAAGCTGCCATCGCTAATGGCGATTTGGAAACCTCGCTCCATATCCCGCGCGAATTGGCTGTGCTCTTTATTGGTAAACAAATAAAACGGCATTTTGTAAACCAGCATTAGCTGTTGCTCGACAGCCAAGGGGAGGTCGGCGCGTTTTACCAGCTCTTGCCAGGGCTCCTGCACCCCGCGTGGGAAGGCATCAAAACGGCTGCCATCCAGCATATCAAACAGGTTTTCATATTTAATGGCTTTAACAACGGTTAGGCCATTGGCGGCGAGAATTTTTGAATCTGGCCAAAAAGTGCCCTGGCCAAATTTAAATTGTTTTAGGTCCTGTAAGGAGTTGACCGCATCAAAACGCGCTTGATCTTCGCGGCGGATGATAAACACCCTGTGCCCAAGCAGGCCTTTATACAAGGGGATGCGAATAGGCTCCAGTTTGCTTTCCAATTCGGCATCGGTGGCGGTCCAGGTCAGGTCGAGTTTGTTCTCTTCAATTTCCTCAAAGGTGCGCGCCTGGGTGTAATCGCTAATATCCACCAGCTGCAATTCATAGGGTTTGTTAATTTTGCTTAATGCGAGCTTGGCCATAGCAATGGCATAGTCGCCATTGCTGTCGCTGGGCTTTTGTGAACGAATGATGTCTGCCTCTGTCAGGGCAGAAACAAAAAACAGCAGTGCTATAAAAAAATGTAAGGATGAATGCATAGGTGAGTCGCTCAATGGCTAAAAAAGCTGTTGTTATGATTGCCCTATAGGGCGAGAGCTTATCGACTTATGCTGCTGATGAATGTTGCTAAAGCTTCCCAGGCTATTATTTTAATTAGGCGTGTTCCCTGGCCCTGCTTTGTGTATAGTTAAAAATAGAATTTAAATCGGGTAAATTCAAATAGTCTTTTTCTATGATTTGCAATTTCGGTTGGATTGGATTGGATTGGATTGATAGGGCCAATTATCGAGGCTGCTATTGCTGCTGATGTTGGTCGAATGAAATTGCCATATTGTCTGACAGGACGGCTGTCGCCCTGTCAGCGGCAGTGACATCAACGTGCTTCAAAGCGGCTTTCAGCTACATTTTTAACGCAGTGCTCAGGGTCAAATACCTGGCCGTTCATTAAAATATAAACACCTTCCGCTAAAATTTGCGCCGCCGCTATAGCTGCACCCAGGTTAAAGTCCGCATCGGAATTGCGAAACTCTGCCGGGTACATGGCGCCAACCAGAACGATGGTTTTTCCCGGAATTCCCTTTAGTGCCATGCCGGTTTGCACCATGGTGTCTGTGCCGTGGGTGATGACAATTTTATCGCCCTGGGCTTGCTCTGCGCTGCGGCGAATTAGTGCTCTGTCTTGATCGGTAATTTCCAGGCTGTCTTTGCGCAGCACCGAAACTATGTCTGTTTTAAGGGTTGAGCCTGCGCGCTGTAAAATTTTACTCGCTTGGGGATCGCCAATTTTGTAATCGCTTTTGGCATCGTAGTAAATTTTGTCGATGGTGCCACCGGTAGTGATTATGGTGAGGCTCATAGAACTGGCTCCTGGTACGTCTGCAGAATTCTGTACGGGTTTGGAAAAGGCTAAATTGTTGCTGAATCCTGAGGTGGCTGCAATAAAAAAGCCCGCGCAAACGCGGGCTTTTTTGCAACAAGTGTATTTACTTGCTGGACTTTAAATAGAGAACTTTCATCAGGATCATGCCGATAAACATGATAGTCGAGCCAATGCCCAGGATGGGGCCTACAACCTTGTCGGCGACAAAGCCACCGTAAAGTAAAAACAGGCCAACCACCATGACCACTGTGCCAATCTGGTGACAGAAAAACTGGATTTTGGCCATGCCGGCAAACTGCCCGGCGATCCAGAGTTTGTGAATAATGCCGTAGACAAAACTCACCACAAAACCCACCAGCATAATGTGCGCATGGGTTACCAGTTGGCCGTGATTTTTACTGGCCGCCATATACAGGCCCAAGGCAAGGCCGAGAATAGCGTAGCCCAATGCGGTGACAATAAAGCGTCTGTCCATTTTTATTCTCCAGGGATTAGAACTTTGAGTTTAAGTTTGGTGATGCAATTTACCCTAGGTTAGCAGATATGGCACAGGGCGTAGCTATTAAATACTCTGGGGCATTATCAATTCTCTTTAACAGTGCGAAAGGTTCCTAGAGATAAAGCGTTTAATTTTTAGCCTGTGCTAGCATAATTCAGTAATCGCCTGCCTGTGGCAGCCTGCCTATTTGCCTCCTGCCCAAGTGACGATCCTGGCTAAATTCACTGTCGATAAATACGGCTGACGGTCATATACCCCGCCGTATTTTCAAACGTAAGGAGCAGGGTCATGAGTACATCCAACGCAAAAATTCAAACAGGCATATTTGCCTTGGCATTGTTGGCGGCAACAAGCCTTTATGCCGATGATCACTCTATGGACGATATGAAAGGCACTATGGATATGCAAAAAGACAAGGCTATGGATATGCAAAAAGACAAGGCCATGGAGATGACCAAGGACAAAACCAAAGACATGAAAATGGATATGCAACAGAAAATGAAATCTGATAAAGCGCTGATTATCAGTGCTGAATCAGCCGCACCCAAAGCGCTGAGCAAAAATGCCACTATAGTCGCCATGAATGCCGATGGCAGTATGCGCACCCTGCGCCAGGGTACTAATGGCTTTACCTGCATGCCGGATATGGACTCCACCCCCGGTCCGGACCCCATGTGCTATGACCAAAACAGTGCCGCCTGGGTGCAAGCCTGGATAGAGCACAAGGTGCCGCCAGCAGGCAAAGTGGGCTTTATGTATATGCT
>CBIMZH010000324.1:0-4138 GCA_966248255.1 uncultured Cellvibrio sp. | reverse complement strand
TTAAGGGTCCAGGCCTGCTGGCGCTGGAAGGCCCGGCCGGTGAGATCTACACCCGCAACGGCAATATCCAGGTAGACCAGAACCTGCAGCTGACCGTTAACGGTCACCCGCTGCTGGGTGAGAGCGGTCCCATCACTCTGCCCGAATACGATGCTCTGCACATTGGCTCCGACGGCACTGTGTCGATCAAGCCGCGCGGCGAAAACCTGATGACCCAGGTGGATCGCCTCAAACTGGTGGATGTACCCGCCAGCGAACTGGCTAAAGATGCCCAGGGCAACCTGGTTACGCGCAACGGCGCGCCCGCCGAAGTGAGCGATCAGGTGCGCCTGGAGTCGGGTCATCTGGAGTCGAGCAACGTTTCCGCCATCAATGAACTGGTGGCTTCCATGAGTCTCAATCGCCTGTTTGAGACCCAAGTAAAAATGATGAAAGCCGCTGAGGACATCTCCTCGGCCGGCAACCGCCTGATCAGCGGCAGCTAACGAGGACCAAGCAGATGAGTTCAGCACTTTGGGTAGCCAAAACCGGCCTGGCGGCGCAAGACAAAGCCATGGCCACTGTGGCCAACAACCTGGCCAACGTAAACACCGCCGGTTTTAAAAGCGACCGCGCGGTTTTTGAAGACCTGTTTTACTCCATCGAATTACAGCCGGGTGCCCAGGCGGATCAGGTTAATACCGTGCCCTCGGGCATTCAGCTGGGCAGCGGTGTGCGCGTCGCCGGTACGCAAAAAGTGTTTACCGAAGGCAATGTGCAAACCACCGGTCAGCCGATGGACCTGGCCATTATTGGCAATGGTTTCTTCCAGGTGGAAGCGCCCAATGGCGACACCTACTACACCGAGAATGGTCAGCTGCAATTAAACGCTGAAGGGGTGCTGGTGAACGCTCAGGGTCTGCCCCTGTCGCCCACCATTGAAGTGCCCAATGGCGCCAGCCGCTTTACCGTGGGCAGCGACGGCATAGTGACCGCGGTTATGCCCGGTGACGTCAACCCGGTCGAGCTGGGCCAAATCACCCTGGTTAACTTCGTCAACCCGGCTGGCCTTGAGGCCCTGGGTGGCAACCTTTACAAACAAACCGTAGCCAGCGGCGAGCCGGTACAGGGTGTAGCCGGTGAAGATGGCCTGGGCCAGATCAAGCAGGGCGTGCTCGAAGGCTCCAACGTGCAGGTGGTGGAAGCCATGGTGTCGATGATCTCCATTCAGCGCGCCTATGAAGCCAACGCCAAGGTGCTGGATGCCTCTTCCAGCATGCAACAATTCCTTAACCAGACGGTGTAAGCCCATGGCGCGCAGTGTGAATTTGCTGTTGATGCTCGCTTTGGCGATGGGGCTGGCCGCCTGCCAGCACCGCCCGGGCGTGTTGGCCCAGGACGACGCCGAAGACTATCAACCGCCAGTGCTCGATTACAGCAAGCCGCCCACCACCAGTGGCGGTCTGTTTCGCGGCAGCCACAGCGGCTCGCTGATTCAGGACAAGCGCGCGCTGCAAGTGGGCGACATTCTCACTGTGGTGCTGCAGGAATCCACCCAGTCAAGCAAAAGCGCCGGCACCAGCTACGGCAAATCCTCCAGCCTGAGCATGGGCGTGCCCAAGTTGCTCGGCACAGATATAGCCAATCTGGAATCTTCCGCCTCCTCCGGCCGCGATTTTTCCGGCTCGGCCAAAAGCTCGCAGCAGAACACCCTGACCGGCGCCATAGCCGTGACCGTGCACCAGGTACTGCCCAACGGCACCCTGCTGGTCAAGGGCGAGAAGGCCCTGCACCTCAATCAGGGCGACGAATTTATTCGCGTCAGCGGCCTGGTGCGTCTGGAAGACATCAACAACAACAACCAGGTCTCCTCGCAAAACCTGGCCAATGCGCGCATCTCCTACGCCGGTCGCGGGGTGCTGGATGACAGCAACACCGCCGGCTGGCTCAGCCGCTTTTTTGCGCACCCTTTTTACCCCCTGTAAGCGGAGTTGCGACTCATGGGTATTGCGTTAATTTCTCAGTTCAGTCGCGCCGGCAAAGCCCTGGCGCTCTGGCTGCTGGTATCCCTGGCCCTGACGGCGCCCTCGGTTAAGAGTGCGCCGCTGATGGATCTGGTGGATATCGAAGGTATTCGCCCCAACCAGCTGGTGGGCTATGGCCTGGTGATTGGCCTGGATGGCACCGGCGACAAAAGCCAGGTGAAATTCACCAGCCAATCAGTCACCAATATGGTTAAGCAGTTTGGTCTCAACCTGCCCGCCAATGTCGACCCCAAATTGAAAAACGTGGCGGCGGTTATGGTCACTGCCAGTGTGCCGCCGTCTTACGGCCCAGGTCAGTCGATCGACATTACCGTGTCCTCCCTTGGCGATGCCAAGAGCCTGCGCGGCGGCCAGCTGCTGATGACCCCGCTGCTGGGTGTCGACGGCGAAACCTATGCTCTGGCTCAGGGTTCGCTGGTGGTGGGCGGCCTGAATGCCCAGGGCAAAAGCGGCTCCAGCGTGGCCATTAACAGTGCCACCACCGGTCTTATCCCCAATGGCGCGACTATAGAGCGCGAAATTCCCAGCGACTTCGGCGAGCGCAAAGACATTATGCTCAGCCTGCGCGAACCCAGCTTCCAAACCGCCACCCACATAGTGAATGCCATTAACACCAAGTTCGGCACTGGCGTGGCCAAAGCCCTTAACGGCACCCGTATTTCGCTGCTGGCGCCGCTGGGCACAGATCAGCGCACCAGCTTTGTCGCCATGCTCGAAAACCTCGAGGTGGAAGTGGGCCGCGTGCGTCCCAAAGTGGTGTTTAACAGCCGCACCGGCACAGTGGTCGTGGGCGAAGGCGTGCGTGTTAAAGCCGCTGCCGTGGCCCATGGCACCCTCACGGTGACCATTAACGAAACCTCCCAGGTGAGCCAGCCGGGGCCTTTCTCCAAGGGCCAGACGGCGGTAACGCCCAAGTCGGATATAGACATCAATCAGGAATCCAACGCCATGTTCCGCTGGCCGGAAGGCGCCAGCCTGGATGCGATTATCAATACCGTGAACAGCCTGGGGGCCACCCCGGACGACATCATGAGTATTTTGCAGGCGCTGCAAAAAGCCGGCGCCCTCAATGCCGAACTAATAGTGATTTAAGCCGAGTCAGCCATGAGTATTGTTTCTCTTTCTTCCGCCTCCAACAGCACCAGTGGTGCGGCCAATGCCGCGCCCAAAGCCGCGCTGGAGATGGCTGCCGAGCAGTTTGAAGCCATGTTTTTGCAGCAGGTGCTCAAGCAGATGCGCCGCGCCAGTGATGTGCTGGGCGCCGACAGCCCACTGCACAGCCGCGAGCAGGAAACCTTTCGCGATTTTTACGATGGCGCCCTGGCCGATAACCTGGCCACCAAACGCCAGACAGGTATCGCCGATATGCTGGTAAAGCAGCTGGGCGGCCAGGGCCAGGCCACTGCCGATCAGGCCCAGGCCGAAGCTCAGGCGCGCAGTGCCAGCCTGCCCGAGCGGGCGAGTATGGCGCTGACCAATCTGCGCACTAACTGGCAGGCGCCAGCGCCCCTGGGCCAGCTTTGGGAGCAGGGTTCCAGCGCGTTTAAATCGCTGGTGCAAAGTGTGATTCGCCAGGAGTCGGGCGGCAAACTGGATGCAGTTTCGCCACGCGGCGCCCTGGGTTTAATGCAGTTGATGCCGGATACCGCGCGCGAAATGGCGCAGGAGCTGGGCGAAGACTTCAGCCTCTCGCGGCTAACCCGCGACGGCGCCTACAACCAGCGTTTGGGCAGTGCTTATCTGCACAAAATGCTCAACCGCTATGACGGCGATCAGGCGCTGGCACTGGCCGCGTACAACGCCGGCCCCGGTCGCGTCGACAGCTGGCTGGCGCGCCACGGCGACCCGCGTCAGGGCGAGATCAGTCACAGCGACTGGGTGCGCAAAATCCCGCTGCAGGAAACCCGCGACTACACCCGCAACATTCTTGCCGATATGGCCAGTGAGCCGGTGACTGACGCACTCCAGGGATTTAATAAATCCACCTCGGCAGTCGCCTCTACTACTGGAGTAGCCAAAGGTGTGGGGCTCTTGGCCGAGGGCCAGAGCAATTACCTGACCTGGGCACCTATGACGCTCGATTAAGCCCTGTTTAACAGCGTCACTTATTTGAA
>CBIMZH010000323.1:0-4144 GCA_966248255.1 uncultured Cellvibrio sp. | reverse complement strand
CTGAGCATCCAGCCCGCCTTTGGAATAAAAAATAATTTTGGCGTGATCGCGACGGCTAATGGGGATAGGCCCCAAGATGGAAACATAGGCCTGGGACTCCCCGCTAACCGGATGGTCAGTTAAGCCAAAGCCCACATAGGGTTTTACCGAGGGCGACATGCGCTGATAAATGGAGGAGCGATTAATTAATTTAGGGCTTTCAATGGCACCTGCAGCAATAATCACCTTGGGCGAGTAAAAACTGATTTGCTCTCCAGTAAGCGTATTGGTGGTTTTAACTTCGTGCCAATTAAAGGGAATATCAAAAACGCCTTCGACAAAGCTATTCAATTTTATAAACAAGCCATTGCCATTTAAATTGACCTCACCCGAGGTTAAGCCCACCTGATTGATCAGCAGTTCTGCCGTATTAAAAACCCCTGTAGGTTCCAGGAATAATCTATCGGATAAGCTGCCATCCGCATTTAAGTAGGGCTGATGCACAGCGCGCGGTGTTTCGCGGATATCAAAATCATCGGCAAGCTCCGTCTGCCGCAATTGCGCCACCAAATTGCGCGCCACTGCCCCCAGGGAGACAGATTCATTCATGCGCTGGCCAGCGGTTGTTAGCAGGCCACCCGCCAAAGCATTGCGCACAGCATCCGGAAAAAAATCCAACTCCCAATTGCTCGCCTGGGGAATCAAACCCGACCAAAAAATCGAGCGGCCGCCAAAGGCCATTTGCGGCTTTTCGCCAATAAAAAAATCACTGCCCGGCCAGGGGCGAAAATTATCCACACCAAAGTGCCGCGCGGTGGCTGAGTTGGGAATTTTGCTGAAGTTGTACACATGGGTGGGGTAAATAAAGGAGCCGGCATCCAGCAGCAGAATTCGTCGATTTTGCCCCAGCCGATCTGCCAGGTCATCGGCCAAAATGCCGCCGCCAATACCCGAGCCAATCACAATAAAATCAAAATCGCGGTTGCCCAGATTGTCGTAATCGCGAATAAGCCGGGTATGGGCCTGGGGTTTTTCGCTAACCAAATTAGCGTAATTATTTTGAAATGCCATAAATCCTCCTTAACTCTGTGTAGTTGCCTAAAGATTTACCTGCTCACCAACCACCTTAATTTGCAACAACGCAATCAACTTTGCAGCCTGTACCAACCTCCAAGTATTTGAGCAATTGTTATACCAGCCACCAAGGCAATTCAAAGGGTTAAAAATGTTAATTTCCCCGCCTAAAACAGGATTTAGGTGATAAAACGCAAAGCAGCGAGAATTTTTATTGAACACAAAATATGTAAAAGCCCCAAGATGGATCTTTTAATCTAGCGATAGCGCTTTAAGCGCTCAATAAAAGGGATAGCACTTTAATCGCCCAATAAAAAAGCCCTGAGTGAAACACTCAAGGCCGGATTTGGCAGACGCTGCAAGGCTAAAAAACTCAGGGTTTTATATTCTGATTCATATGCAGAATATTATCCGGGTCGTATTTTTGTTTGGCTTTGAGCAAACGCTGGTAATTAGCGCCATAGGCAGACTCCACCCGCTCGCCCTCTTCTGCCGTCATAAAATTCACATAGGCGCCGCCAGAGGCAAAAGGCTTGGTGGCTTTAAAGAATTTTCGCGCCCAGCCAATACACAGTTCATCTTCACCCGCCGTATCCCAGCGGCTGTGTACATTAAGCACATACTTGGCATCGCGCGCACTATAGGCCATAGCATCGGCCGCCACGCGATTGGCCGCGCCAGCAATATGGGCGATAAAAATTTCGCACTGGTTAGAGGGCAGGCTCCAGGCGTATTCAATCAGCATATCCAGCGCATCATCGCTTAGCGCGGTAAAGTTGTGCGACTTCCAATAATTGCGCGCACCGGGCGTGAGTAGCGGATCAAAACCCTGCTGCCAACCGGCAAAGGGCATTACCCCAGCGTGAGCGCCATGGGGATCGCCAAAGGCTTTTAACTGCTCCACATACTTTTCGCCATCCGCCGCTTTGCCCGAATACATAAAGGCCACCACTAACACCTCTGTGCCGTGTACAGTTTCCGGCAAAAATGGCAGCGGCGGCGCTTTGCGCATCACACACCAGACCGTGAGTTCTTCCGGCGCTTTGGCTGTGTATTCGCGATAAGTGGTGAGCAGGTGTTTGGCTTGTTTTAGCGGGAACACAATTAAACCAGCCAGCACCTCTGGCCCCATTTGGCTTGCAGCAAATTCAAATTGCGTGATCACCCCAAAATTGCCACCACCGCCGCGCACCGCCCAAAACAATTCCGGGTTCTGCTCGGCGCTGGCAGTCAGTTGCTGGCCATCCACAGTGACCAGATTCACCGATAACAGATTGTCGATAGTCATACCGAATTTACGCGTTAGCCAGCCAAAGCCGCCACCCAAGGTAAGCCCGGCAATCCCGGTGGTGGAATTAATGCCTACAGGCACCACCAGCCCATGAGCTTGCGTGGCCGCATCCAAGTCCGCTAGCGTCGCCCCCGGCTGCACAGTCACCCGCCGCTTGGCGGCATCCACTGTCACTGCCTTCATCTGCGCAAAGTCGATAACCAGGCCGCCATCGGTTAGCGAGTTACCGGCAATATTGTGGCCGGCGCCGCGAATACTCAGCTCCAGTCCGTTGTTGCGTGCAAAGGCAATTGCCACTGGCACATCCGCTGCAGTGGCCACCTGAGCAATCACCGCGGGCTTTTTATCAATCATCGCATTCCAGATTTTGCGCGCTTCCTGGTACTGGCCATCAGCGGGCAGAATTAAATTACCGGCAAAACTGGCTTTAAATCCCGCCAGCGCTTCTTGAGAAAGGTTTGACATATTAAGTACTCCTCGTAGCATCCAAAGTTTGTAAAAAACTCAGTTTCAGCCTCTGAGAAAACCTGTGTTAGCGCCCAAATATTCTTTAAATTAAAAATTAAAATTCCAAACGCCAAAATCGCCAGGGAAAATTCCGCTTTAGATATTCCCGGTAAAAAATAAAAAGCAGCAATCAACCCCATTGCTCATAGCCAGGGGTTATTGCGCAACAGCAGCGTTAATTAGCCGATTGGGGAGATGGTTTATAACAGCCTGAAAACCCGCAGGTTTTTAGCAACCACCAGAAAAATGCCCAAGTAAGAAGTACATTTGTGCAGCTAGTTATTGTGGGAAGGAAAAGCAAAAGCAGCCTGTCACCTGAGCATTAGGTATAGACCAAATTTGGTTTGCCATGGATTGGGATGATATTAGAAAAGCGGTGAGTTGTAGGTTGGGCAGCAATGCCCAACATATTCCGGTTTAATCCAACCCAACCCTAGCCCTCCCCTTTATCAAGGGGAGGGCTAGGGTTGGGTTGCCAAAGCAATTTTCCACAAAAGGGAGAGCTAGAATCTTATTAAAAATACATTTAACCCATTACAAATCAGTTATGGGCTTGTATTTGGGTACTAGCAAGCGCATCACAAACCATGCAATTAAATAGGCAGTTGCACATATAGCAAACATAATGCTGTAGCCCATTGAGATATTGCCAACTTTTTCGAAATGATCGAACAAGCCACCGCCCAACTTATTCAGCAACACCCCACCCATACCACCAGCAAAACCACCAATCCCGACAACTGAACCCACGGCTTTTTTGGGAAACATGTCAGACACAGTCGTGAAAATATTTGCTGACCAGGCTTGGTGTGCCGAGGCGCCGAGTGCGATCAGCAGTATGGGTATCCAGACAGAAATATGACCTAAGGGTTGCGCTAAAAGCACCACAAGCGGAAAGAGTGCAATCACAAACATCGCCGTGCGGCGCGCGTTAAAGGCATCCATACCTTTTTTAATAAAATAGCCAGGAAAAGCGCCACCACCGATACTACCGAACATAGTCAGTGTATAAATCAGGGCAATGGGCACAGCAATTTCAGTTTTTTCCATACCGTACTGGGCGCTCAAGTAAATCGGCAACCAGAACAGGAAGAACCACCAGACCCCGTCGGTCATAAACTTACCAAAAGCGAACGCCCAGGTTTGCTTATAGCCCAAGAGGGTAAACCAGGATGTTTTTACTTGATCATCAAGGGCATCAACTGCATCAACGTCAGAGTTGATATAAGCACGCTCAAGGTCACCCAAACGCTTTTGCTCGCTGGGTTTATCGTACCAAACCCACCAAAAACC
>CBIMZH010000322.1:0-4146 GCA_966248255.1 uncultured Cellvibrio sp. | reverse complement strand
ATTCTTGCGGAGTAAAAATCCGGCTCTTGGTGCCATCGCGCGCTGTACCCGGCATGCTCGACCAACCCTGAGGATTGATATGGCTATCCATAAAGGTGCGAATAAAGACAGCCTTGCCTATGGCATTGGGATCGGCGTAGCGGCCATCGGCAAAGTTGGTGGTCGGGTGCCAGGGGCGACCCAGGGTAATACTTTGGTCAGGCACACCTGGCTCGCGCAGCAGCTGGCAGTCGATAAAGGTCAGCCCATAGTCGCGGCCAATATTGGTTGAGGGCGCAGTGATAAAACTGTGTATTTCACCCGCGCCAATGTTGCTGCCGCGCGGGCGACTGATAATGGTGGACTGATCAAACACAGCATTGCCCTGGCCAAAAATAAAATCGATATTGCCGCTCACCGTTGACTGATAAAAATAAGCGCGCTTGCCGTGCACAAATAAAGTGTCCTGATAGCCATTAAGGGTGACATGGCGCAGGCTGACTTTATCGCTGCTGGTATCCAGCAGCAGCGCCACCGCCTGACTATCGCTCGCTTTAGTTGGGTCGCCCTCGGCCTTGGCATCGTTGGCGAGATAATCAAAGCTGTTCTCAATGGTCAGATTTACCAAACTAATGTCGCTGCTATTGATTGAAACTGTAGCCGAACCCGGCGTGCCCCAAGCATCACTGCGGTAATGGCGGGAATTAGCGGCGTAAGCATCAAAATAAATAATCGTGGTTGCCGCATCAGCGCCAGTAATTTCCATATTGGCCCGCGCAATATTCAATTTTTCGTAGTAGCGGCCTGGCTGTATAAAAATGCGGTAGCGCTTACTTGTATCGGCTGGCGCAGCCTCCAGCGCCGCTTGTATAGAGGCGAATACTTTTGCGCCCTCGCCGCCAATTACACTATCAACACCACCGCCAACTGCAGCATCAAAGCCAACCAGGGCATCAACGCCGCTGGGCGCGAGGGTTTTTGCGGGCTCATGCTGGCAGGCCATAAAAGCTAAAGAGATAAAGGCTAAAGCGAGTCGAATCATTATTTTCATACGCAGGTTCACTCTGGTTGATCGATTTATTGAGCAGGTGTTAGCTGATTTAATTCATAGGAGTGATAGACGAATCGCTGGCCATATTCCGCCAGTGTTTCATGCAGAAATTTAATAGCCTATCTCCAGGTGAATTTCCCGGCAGCTGTAGTTCAACTAACGGATGGGGCCACTAAGGGAATGAGAGTCGAGATGGAGATGGAGATGGAAAATTAATCCGGCTTTAACCTGCCCAGATTCCGCGCGATGGATTCAGACGCATTCAGCGCAAGACAGAGCCAAGCCCTGCAGATACTAGCTGATCAAACTTAAAAATAATGCGCGTCCCTGCGCCCTTAGTTTACCTAATTAGTCTTGGGTAAATTTTTTGCATCATAACTGATGCGATACACCTTACCGGCAAAGTCATCCGACACCAGCATTGAGCCATCGGCCATAAAGGCTATATCCACCGGGCGCCCCACCACATCGGTTTGATTGCGCAAAAAGCCTTCCAGAAACGGGGTATAGCTGGCCACCTTGTTGTTGACGATTGTGGCCAGGGCAACACGATAGCCAATTTTTTGCGAGCGGTTCCAGGAGCCGTGCTCAGCAATAAATAATTGCCCGCTGTAAGCCTCGGGGAACTGCTTACCCGTGTTAAACGCCAGGCCCAGGGGCGCCACATGGGGGCCAACCTGAAATGCCGGTGGGGTGAATTCGCTGCAGCTGTGCAGATGGCCAAATTCCGGATCTGGCACTACCCCACCCTGGCAGTAAGGGAAACCAAAGTGCATACCTTTTTTAGGCGCGTAGTTGAGCTCGCAACTGGGCAGGTTATCGCCGAGCATGTCGCGGCCATTATCGGTAAACCACATTTCCTGAGTATCCGGCTTCCAGGTAAAACCAACGCTGTTGCGAATACCGCGCGCGTACTCTTCAAAGTGGCTGCCGTCCGGGTCCATACGCCAGATTTTGGAGTAGAGCTCGTCCTCTTTATTGCACACGTTACAGGGCGCGCCTATGGGTATGTACAGCTTGCCGTCTGGCCCCGCCTTAATTACTTTCTCGCCGTGCCATTTGTCTTTGGGCAGGTCGCCTTTCACGGTGATCAGCTTGGGTTTGCTGGCAAAGGTTTTATCTATATTGGCAATACGGCTTACGCGGCTGATTTCACTGATATACAAATCGCCGTTGAGCAGCGCCACACCCTGGGGGTTATCCAGGCCGCTGACCACCACACTAACCTTGTCTGCCTGATAGTCGCCATTGGTATCCTCAAGCGCATAGACATTGCCCGCCGTGCGCGAACCCACATAGACAATGCCGCTGGGGGAAATAGCCATTGAACGCGCATTGGGCGTCTGTTCGCTGTAAAGCGAAATAGAAAATCCGGCGGGTAACACAAAGCCACTTAAGGGCGAGATTTTTTTCTGCGCAACGCCCGGGTTTAACAGATATTGGGCAACCGCTTTTATCTGCCCGCTGCTCAACTGATCTTTCCAGGCGGGCATACCCAGGGCGATGGATCCCTGGGCAATAAACTGGCTGAGCGAAGCTTCATTGGGCTTGGCCTTAAGCCAAATGCTGTCCGCCAGATTCGGTCCGGCACCGCCCTCGCGCTCAGCGCCATGACAGGCAGCACAGTGTTGTTGATAAAGCTTGGCACCATCATCTGCCTGCGCGAAGGTCGCAACCAATAACCCGGCCACCAAACCAAGGAGCTTCTTGTTCATAACTACCTCATTATTTACGTTTGGGTTAGTTTAGCGAGAAATTACTCAACTCAGGGTAAAGAAGTATTTAGCTGGCAAAAGCAGGCCACAACCATCGCCTAAACAGCTAGCAATATCGCCCCACGCTTTCCCTTACAAATACTATGGCTATAAGAAGATAGCCCTTTTATCACCCGCTCTTAACTGAACCGCACTTGTAGCTTTATTGTATTAACGGCCTAGTCCACCTAGACTTTCAACAAACCCGGCTGTTATTTTCCACAGCAATAGCCATAGCAATAACAATGACCGCCACAATCAAAATTCGCTATTCGCGCCCCAGGGCAGCCAGGACAAAAAACAGCATAGCCACTATGTGTGCACTCCAATGAAGCTAATATTTTTTAGTGTATTCAGCCTGATTAATTTAATCTCTCTGGCCTGCGCCGAGACAGCGGCCACACCAGCGCCCCAGCCGATTGAAATTAAAGTGGGCATCTACGCCCCGCAGCTAATCGAACAATCGGCCCCATTCCAAAACGGCCACTGCCCGGATCCCTATAAAACAGAATTCACCAACAGCAAACTGCTGATGGATTTAGTGATTCTCTGCAACGCTTTAAAACTAGGCGGGCTTGAAGCGAAATTTAATTTTCAATATACGCCAGACTATCTTCGCATTATTCGCCAGGCAGCCAGCGCGCAAATTGCAATGCCAGCAATTTCTGTGTGGAAGTCAGATGTTAATCAGGAGAAGTTTTACATCACCTCGCCAATTTTAAATGCGGGGCAATTTGAAAAAGGCATTTACACCAGGCCCGATCACCCCGCCCTTAAAGACAAGTTAACGCCGCAGAAAATTGCCAAGCTGAGTATGGTCACCAATGCCAACTGGGCACATGATTTGGCCGCAATAAAATGTGCAAACTTCCGCATGATTACCGGAACCACACCCTACAGCATGGCTAAAATGGTTGCCGCCAAACGAGGCGATTTTTTATTGCTGCCTTTTTTCAAATCGCCAGATCTTGCTGGTGCCCTTGGTCGGGTAAAATTGCAGCCAGTGCCCGGAGTTAAAATCGTTTTTAATGGCTCGCAACACTTTATTGTGAGCAAGAAGCATCCCCAGGGAAAACAAATTTACGCCGCGCTAGAACAAGGAGTACAGAAACTAACCCAGGATGGCACTATTCAATACCCCTATGCAAAGCTCGGCTTTTTTAACACTCAAACCAAAGGCTGGGAAAACCTCGGCTGCAAGCCAAGCCCCTCACTCTAAGCAATAGCCGCAATCGCTACCACCTGCGCACCCAAGGATATTGCTAACCAAGAACTGGCAAGCAAAGCAATGCCTCTATAAAACTCTGCACCTACAAAGTTGCTCTCAATAGCCCGGTGCCGGCCCCATTGGCCAGTACCTAT
>CBIMZH010000321.1:0-4147 GCA_966248255.1 uncultured Cellvibrio sp. | reverse complement strand
TGACTTGGTGGCTATCGACTTGCGGACTTGGGCCATTAACAGCTATCTCGATCAGGTGGCGCCAATAGATGCACCGAAAAAATTGCAGCGATTCTACTGCAATCATCTGCACCTTGGAATGAATTAGGGGAAATCCCCAGCCTTGGAGTAGAATCCGGCCAGTCGCACCCAGGCGGCGGTTAAACCAGGCACAGAGATACAAGGCCTCATTAAACGCGTTCAAGCCGCCATAAGGATTACCCGAGAACCAGATTAGCCGTGACCACCACAACCCCCGAACAAACCAGAAAGTTAGCACTTACCAACTGGCTAGCCGCCACTCTGCAAGAGCCCATTAACCAGGAGCAACTTGTACCGCTATCGGGCGATGCCGGTTTTCGCCGCTATTTCCGCTTTGCCGACGGCCGCCCGCTGCTGGCGGTTGATGCTCCCCCGGCCACCGAGGATACAGCGCAATTTTTGGCCATAGGCGAACTGCTGCGCCATCAGCGCCTGCGCACCCCCAAAGTGATTGCTGCGGATGCCAGCCTGGGTTTTTTACTGGTTGAAGACTTTGGCGATCAGCTATTTAACGGCGCCTTGACTGCCACCAATGAAACCCAGCTGTACCAGCAGGCACTGCAGGATCTGCAACAACTGCAGCTGTGCCCAGATCAATCGCAGTTAATCCCCCGTTATGATCAGGCCCTGCTCAGACGCGAACTGGAGATTTTTAACGACTGGTTTGTCGGCCAGATGCTCGGCTATTCGCTCAACTCAGTCGAACAACAGCAGCTAAATAGCCTTTTCAAGCTACTGGAAGAGAGCGCCCTGGCCCAGCCGCAGTGCCTGGTCCACCGCGATTACCACTCGCGCAACCTGCTGCTGTGCGGCGACGGGCAACTGGGCATCATTGACTTTCAAGGAGCCCTCTGGGGCGCCATGACCTATGACCTAGCCTCACTGCTGCGCGATTGCTACAAGCGCCTGGCAGTAACCCAGCGGGATGAATTAGTGCAGCATTTTTATCAATCCTGCCGCACCGCTGGCCAGCTGGAGGGCGTGGATATGGCGCAATTCAAGCGCTGGTTCGACTGGATGGGATTGCAGCGCCATATCAAAGTACTGGGTATTTTCGCCCGCCTTTATTTGCGCGATGGCAAACCCGGCTATCTCAAAGATCTGCCGCTGGTAATTCGCTACACCCTGGAGGTCGCCGACAACTATCCCGAGTTGCAGGCCTTTGCTCACTGGTTCAAAAGCCAACTTCTGCCCCTGGCGGAACAACAACCCTGGTACAGCAATTACCAGCTGGCGGGGGAATAGTATGAAAGCCATGATCCTTGCCGCCGGCCTCGGCCAGCGTATGCGCCCGCTTACCGACCACACGCCCAAGCCACTGCTGCCCGCTGGCGGTAAGCCGCTGCTGGTTTACCACCTGGAAAAGCTGGCACAGCTGGGTGTGAGCCAGGTCATTATCAACCTGGCCTATTTGGGCGAAAAAATCCGCACCTACGTTGGCGATGGCAGTGGCTTTGGTTTAAAAGTGGACTACTCACAGGAGCCAGAGCCGCTGGAGACGGGCGGTGCTTTGCTGCAGGCTATGCCGCTATTGGGCGACGCCCCCTTTTTGCTGCTTAATGGCGATGTCTGGTGCGATCTGGATTTGCGCCAGCTGATTGGGCCGCCACTGGCACAGGATCAGCTGGGCCGTTTGCTACTGGTGCCCAACCCGGATTTTCACCCGCGCGGTGATTTTGCCATTAACGACCAGGGAATCATTCTGGGCGAAGCTCAAGGCGACACAATTAATCCTCAAAGTGACAATCTTCAAAGTGACAATCCTCAGCGCTTTACCTATGCCGGCATAGCGCTACTCAAGCCGGCACTGGTCGCCGACTACCCGCACAAGCGACGCAAGTTTCCCCTGGTAGAAGCCTTTCGCTATGCCATAGCTCGCCACCAATTAACTGGCCAATTGCACACCGGTCACTGGAGCGATGTCGGCACCCCCGAGCGACTGACCGAACTGGATACTTTTTTAAGGCGCTAAACCATTTCAAAAAATTTATAACACTCAAGTAAAGGACAATCTTATGGCAAACCAATTCAACACCCCCTCAGCCGCCAGCCTGTTAAAGCTGATTCCCCTGTTAATTGTTTTTTTGCTGCTGGTAGTACTCAGCGGCAGCTGGTTTACCGTGGATCAGGGCGAGCGCGGCGTGCATTTGCGCAACGGTAAAATTATCGATACTGCCGAGCCGGGTCTGGGCTTCAAGATGCCCTTTTTCGACAACATCGTAAAAATCTCCACCCAAACCCACACCGTCAGCTACGACCGCTTGCAGGCCTACAGCCACGATCAACAACCGGCCACCATTCGCGTATCTGTGACCTATGCCGTACCGCCGGATCGTGTAGAAGATCTTTACGCCAATTTTAAAAGTGTCGATGCCATGGTGACCCGCCTGGTAGATCGCCAGGTACCCACACAGGTGGAAAATATCTTTGGTAATTACACCGCGATTTCCGCGGTGCAGGAGCGGGTTAAATTTGTGCTGGACGTAACCGAGGCCATCAAAAAGGCGATTAATGGCCCCATTGAAATCAGTTCGGTGCAAGTGGAAAACATAGACTTCTCCGACGCCTACGAAAAATCCGTGGAAGACCGCATGCGCGCCGAAGTGGAAGTGCAAACGCAAAAACAAAATCTGGAAAAAGAGCGAGTCACAGCACAGATCGCCATCACCAAAGCTCAGGCTGAAGCAGATTCACAGCTGGCGCGCGCCAAGGCAGAAGCTGAAGCCATTCGCATCCGAGGTGAGGCAGAGGCCTCGGCCATTAAAAGCCGCGCCGAAGCCCTGGCTAAAAATCAGGATTTGATTGAGTTGACCAAAGCTGAGCGCTGGGATGGCAAACTGCCTAGCACCATGCTGCCCAACACTACCCTGCCCTATCTGGATGTAAAAAAATAAAGGCTTTGCGGCAATAAAAAACGGGCGCCTTTAGCGCCCGTTTTTTATTCTGCCAGCGGCCTATTAATCATTAAGCGCTAACAATTGCCACTGCCCCTGGTTGTTCACCTCCATCACCAACTGCAAATCATTGGCATTGGTGTCTACCACCTTGCCATTGAGCAGCAGCTCAGTCTTGATTGGATAAACCCCCTGGGGGATGCCTTCGGGCAGAGTAAAAGTGAATTCATTTTGATAATGACCGGCACGTTTGTTACTGGCATTAACCGCTTTGGTCAGCGTTTTTAATTCCTTGGTATTGTCTTCATTGTCATAGATAGCAATTCGCTCTTCAATCAGCGCCTGCTTTTGCTTGGCCCCGGGCACTACCACTATATCCGACTGGATCACCACCTCTTTGCCCGGCTCAACTACCGCCCCCGGCAGCGCCGTGGTTTGATATTGAGTGGCGACTGGCTCGGGCGGCAAATTGCCCTGCTGGGCTTTGTAATCTTCAGCTACCTGATCCTCTTTAGCCAAACGCGTAGCGCGCTGCTTGATAATCATTTTGGTAATTACTGTAGCCACTACCGCCACAGCGGCGACTTTGGCAACCGCTTTTAAATGCTCGCGGTTTTTACAGCCCTGATCACCGGCTTTACATTTATAGGATTTATCCACCACCTTTTTTAAATCGCCCAGACCAAAGCCGTAGCTCTGCTGCGCGACAAAGGCCGCCAGGGTTATAACCAAAAGACGTTTTCGCATGTGTTTTCCTGCCTTGTAAAATTAATCTACCTGCGGTTATTTAATATTAAATCCGCTTTCCTTGAGTTTGCGCTGCACATCCTGAGCGCGGGTTTTCAGCGCCTGGGCACGGGTGTTGCCCGGCGCTAAATCCAGTGCTGACTCCGCCTTGGCGATAGCGCACGAATAGTTTTTCTTTTGCATACAGGCGTCTGCCTCGCCCAGCAGCTTATCCACTTTTTGCCCCAGATCGCGCGCCTGCTGCTGCGCCAGGTTGGCAGACTGCTTGATTTCAATCGCCTGGGCGTTGGCATTATCGAGCTGTAATACAGCTTCACTTTCGCTCATGGCGCAGCTGTAGTCCTTGCGCAGCAAGCATTGATTGGCGCGACTTAACAACTGCTGAATTTTTTCGCTCTGCGCCTGCTGGACACTGGCCTGTTGCTGCTGAAAACTGCTCAGCCCCA
>CBIMZH010000320.1:0-4156 GCA_966248255.1 uncultured Cellvibrio sp. | reverse complement strand
CGGCTGTAAAGAATCTATTCACTGAATAGTGGACGACCCGGTGGGAATTACCCGCCTTAATTTTGAAGACATCATTGCCGAGAAAGCAAACGACTCCAACCCCGAGACCAAGGCCGAACAGTTTGATGCTGACTTCACCATTATGACGCTGGAGTTGAAAAACTTTATTGCCGCCATACTCGCTGCCTTTGGTGGCGAAGCCGACCCGGAATAACCCCGGATGTCCGCAGGGCGGTCGCCGCTGTGACCGCCCTTGTCCTTGATTGCAGCCGCCCACTTATTTACACGCCAACCCATCCCGCCTGAGTCTATACTGCTTAATATCTGCTTATTCAAGCCAGAGCGCTTGAGTAAACCTGCCTCGCAATTTAGCCCAGGAACCTACCGCCTTGACTGCCCAGCGCCAGCCGTTTGCTCATCTGCGTCTATTCTTTGCCACTGCGCTCCTTCCCCTGGTGATTACGCTGGGCGCTATTTACACCCTCAACTGGATCACCCGCCTGGAGCAGAGCGAGCGTCAGCAGCAGGATCGCGAGCTACTGGAAACCGACCTGCAGGAGATCAGCGACCTGATTGCGCGCGAACTGAACTCGGCGCTCTACTTTACCAGTGCGCTCCACTCCTATATTGAAGCCTCCCAGGGGCAAATGGACTCCAAAGCCATGGAGCCCTGGCTGCTAAATTTGCAGACCAGTGCCAACCATATCCGCAACATAGGCCTGGCGCCCGACAACCGCATCAGTTTTATTTTTCCGCTTAAAGGTAATGAAGGCGCGATTGGCCTACGCTACGAGGATTTGCCCGAACAATGGCAGGGTGTGCGCGAAATTATTGAATCGCATCAGGGCAAACTGGTGGGCCCGGTATTTTTAAAACAGGGCGGCCAGGGCCTGATATATCGCGAGCCCATTTACCTGGAAAACGGCAGCTACTGGGGCATAGTCAGTACGGTCATAGATGCAGACAGTCTGTTTAAAGCGCTGCGTCAAAACCTGAAAGACAAAACCACACCGGTGATTATTCGCGACCTGGATACAGGCCAGCTGGTGTGGGGAACACCCGCAACCATAGACGGCACAATCTTAAATTTGCCGTTAAACGTCCCTGGGCGCCATTTGCAACTTGAAGGCCTGCTGGCCGACCCTGGACTATCGCGCAATATAGGTATCATTCGTATCGGCGGAATTTTTATCAGCCTGCTGCTGGGTTTTAGTTTGTGGCGCTACCTAATGGGTATTATCAGGCAGCGCGAGCAAAACCTCGCCCTGCGCCAGGAGCAGGAACGATTTGACCGCGCCTTTAATGCCTCGCCATTGGGAATTGGGCTGCTCGCACCAGATCGCCATTGGCTGGATGTCAATACGCAACTGACGCAAATGTTACAACTGGATAAAACTACCCTACTCAATCTGCCACTGCAGGAATTATTTACCCAGCGCGACTGGGAAAAAATCGATGCGCAAATGCAATTGCTGGCAACAGAATCTCTGCCCAACCAGCGCGCCTTTAGTCAACTGGAAGTCACCCTGAACAATGGCGACAACCACCCGTTGCTGGTGCTGTTAAGCTTGGCTCTTTACAATCAGGATCAGCAGGGATCGCACTGGATTATCCAGGTGACCGACCTGAGCGAGCGCGCGCGTATGGAGCGCTTGAAAGATGAGTTTGTCTCCACCGTCAGCCATGAACTGCGCACGCCGCTGACCGCCATAGTCGGCGGTATAAAATTACTCGGCAGCGGTGCCCTGGGCGAAGTATCCCAGCAAGCGGGGAAAATTTTAAAAATAGCCCAGCAAAATGCCGACAAGCTCACGCTGATTATTAACGACCTGCTCGACATCAATAAATTGATCGCTGGCAAAATGGAGTTCGATAATCAGCTGCAGCCACTTGCCCCTATAGTGACCAAGGCAGTAGATGCCAACCAGCCCTACGCCGACCAGTACCGAGTGAAGTTTGTTTTCCAGCCATCTGCCGATGATGTAGAGGTTAAAGTCGATGCCAATCGCCTGCAGCAAGTACTGGCCAACTTATTATCCAACGCGGCAAAATTTTCACCGGCCAATAGTCAGGTAGAGATAGGTATTGAACTATTGCCAGCGACAGCGCGTGTGTTTGTGCAGGATCACGGCCCAGGCATTACTCAAGAAGACCAGTTGCGACTTTTTAATAAGTTCACCCAGCTCGACGGCAGTAGCACTCGCAAGGTCGGCGGCAGCGGCCTGGGTTTGGCCATCAGTAAAGAAATTGTAAAACGCTTGCAAGGTGAACTGGGTGTTAAGTCCGCCCCCGGTGAGGGCGCCAGGTTTTATATCGACCTGCCCAGATAGATCCGATGCTCAAGCGCGCCGCGTGAACCTAGTCTTTCGTTGGGGCATTACCTGACTCAGCTTTCGCTTTTTTGGGCAGCGCCTCAGCGAACGCAAAACCTGCATCAATTCGCTCCATTTCCCGCACCACTTGCTCCACCAGGGATTGCTCCTGATCCTGGGCGTAAACCAGTCTGCGCATCAGGTTTTCGGTGTACATCTGCCGCTTTTTATAATGGGCATAAATCGCGAAAGCCAGGCAGGCAAAAGCCGTAATGGTGGTTTGTACAATGGCTGAGGCAAAAAAATCGCGCCGCCAGCTAAAACTGTTTGAAAGCTCGGCGGCCATAGGCCAGAGCACTACCGCTATACCCAGCAGGAGCGCAAACCAAAAAGCGAGCTTATTGATAATGCTGAAGGCACGGGCTTTGATGTAAAGATCATGCACCAGCAGATAGCGCTCCTGGTCGTGCAGATTGAGTTGGGGATTGTTATCTATCCAGTTGCGCTGGGCGAATTCGCGCATCAAGCTGGCACTGGTTTGATTGGCGGAATAAAGCATGATCAAGTCCCTGCAAAATTGCCGTAGGTTTGCAAGCCACAAGCAAATAGCTTGGTGCAAAGGCACTGACTGTAACTGCCACTTTAGTCAGCTCAGCTACTATAATAGCCCGCACTTTTAGCCTACATCTGCGGTATACAGGATCTGCCCATGAAAAACTTCCCCGGCGCCCTGGCGCTCAGCCTCGCCACCAGCCTTAGCCTCGCTCTGGGTGCCTGTAGCAAGGCGCCGCAAACCCAACGCATAGAGGGCTACGCCCAGGGCACTACCTATCACATTACTTACCACATCACCAATCCACAGGCTGACCCGCAAGCCATGACCAAAAAAGGCTCACCAGCGGAAATAGAACAGGCTGTCGCGGAAGAGCTGAGCCGAATTGATGATGTTTTTTCCAACTATCGCGACGATTCGCTGATTGAAAAATTTAATGCGCAACAAACGACAGAGGCGCTTGAGGTCGACCCGGAAATAGTTGCCCTGGTGGAAGAGGCGCGCAAGGTTTACCTGGCCAGTAACGGCTGTTACGACCTCACCATTAAACCCCTGTTTGACCTCTGGGGTTTTAAAAAAGATGTATTCAGCCCGCCGGACGCTGACACCCTGGCCAATACGCTGGGCGAAGTGGGGATGAATAAACTGGAAACTCTAAACGACCATCAACTGCGCAAACTCAACCCACAACTGCGCGTGGATATTTCCTCCATTGGCCAGGGCTATAGCGTTGAGCGGGTCGCCAACTTATTGCGCCAGTATGGCGTGACCAACTATATGGTGGAAATTGGTGGCGAATTACAGGCGGCGGGTAAAAAAGCCGACGGCAGCCCCTGGCGTATTGCCCTGGAAAAACCCCTACCCAAAGAACGCAAGCTGCAAAAAATTGTGCAGTTTAATTCCGGTGCGCCCCTGGCCTTAATGACCTCAGGCACCTATCGCCACTTTTTTGATAGCGATGGCAAACGCTACAGCCATATTCTGGATGCGCGCAGCGGTAAACCAGTCGAGCACGATACAGTGTCGGTTACTGTGCTCCACCCCAATCCCACGGTGGCTGATGCCTGGTCTACCGCACTAAATTGCCTGGGCAGCAGCGAAGGCATGCAGGTCGCCAATGACCATGGTATAGCGGTGCTGTTTATCGATCAAAAAGGCGATAAGCTGCTTGAGTCAGAGAGCCAGCCGCTGCAGCAAATGACCGATGTGGAATTTATTCAGCCCTAAATTTTTGGCCAGTTGGCCATACTTATTTTTGCGCCGGGGCTCTTGATTCACGAACGCGAGGACT
>CBIMZH010000319.1:0-4181 GCA_966248255.1 uncultured Cellvibrio sp. | reverse complement strand
GGATTTTGACTTAAAGCTTTCGACCGAAGCTGAGTTCCCTGGGGCCTCTGTGGGGATGGAGTTTCGCGATGCTACAGGCGAGTTGCAAACCCAGAATCTATCGCGCTTCGACACTGTCAGTTTCAGGGTTAAATGCTCCCGCGCCGATGTCCTGTCGCTGATGATCTTTACCCCGGATGAAGAGGTAACCAAACCGGGAGAGTATTTGAGCTACCGAGCGCCCACCGCTTTTTTCAGTTGCAATGACAGCTGGCGTCAGGTCTCGCTGGACCTCACCCGTATGGAGTTGCCGCAGTGGTGGCTGGATATGTTTCACCTGCAGCTGTCCATGTCCGATTACAGCCTGGCCAAGGTGGCCAAAATCCAATTTGGCACCTCGCACCAAAGTCCGCGGGATCAGCAGATGAGGGTGCAGATAACAGATTTGGTATTGGGCGGTTGGGATTCCCGTTATATCTATGCTTATGTCGTGGGGCTGCTGATGTTGTGGGGCGGCTTTGCGATCTGGTTTTTTCGCCAGCACAGCCTTGCCCTGATTGGCGATCTTAAATCCAAGTTCCTGCGCGACCGCCCACTGGTGGCCTATCAGCAGTTAAGTATTGAGCCGCTGATGGACAGGGATAAGGACGCTTTGCTGCGCTATATGGCGGTTGAGTATGTAAACCCGGAGTTGAATATGGACACGGTAGTCAGTGCCATAGGTGTAAGTCGCACCAAAATAAACGACATATTAAAAGCTGAACTCGGTTACACCTTTATTGGCTATCTAAACAAACTGCGGCTGACCGAAGCCGCGCGTTTGCTGGTGGCGGTAGATGAAGCCAATATCGCCAATATCGCCTACTCGGTTGGCTATAAGAGCCCCTCCTACTTTAATAAGCTGTTTAAGGAGGAATATGGCTGTACGCCCAAAGCCTTTAAGCGGTTGTATGAAAAAACCGAAAACAGCTAGGTCTGCATAAATTTTGGGCAGAAAAATTTAACTTTTTTCAAAATCTGTACGACTTTTCGTTTCTATTAGAGATTTTCCAGATCCTATTACCGCCATTCCCCCTGGCCTGAGTAGTCTTTCCGCTTAACTGCTTGCAAGTTAGCGGAAGGGATTGCTCTGGCCAATTCACAGTATTGCCCCGGTGCTGGCACTAAATAATGATTAACAAGCACCTCGGCTGTTTGGCTAAAAACTTTGCAGGCTTATAACAATAAGGCCCAGCCTCCAGGCGGATTGCTCGCGCAGGCTGGTACGTCTGCGGAGCCACTAAAGCATGATCAGTTCGGTCCATTCCATTTATTCGCTGTTGGACACTCACCCGGTCGCCCGCGCCTGTCAGGTGCATTCGCTTGCCGCCACCGGCACTCACCAAATCCTCGAGCTGAAAGCCGCCGCTGACTGGCTGGTCAGTGCTGGCCTGTCTGCGGGCAGTTGCGGGCTGTTAATGGATTTTGCTGCACGCAAACTGGGGCTTGTGCGCCTGGGTAATTGCTATGTCAGCGAGTGCGAACTCTGTATGCATCATCCTGCTACCGGTGCCCTGTGGCAGCTGTCGGTAACCCTGGGTTCGATAACGGTTACAGATGCCAGTTTCACGGCAGATCTCTACCAGGTATCCGCAGATAAGCCACTGTTGGTCGCCTCGGCTCAGGGCAGCCTAATACGTAACTAGGGGGTTAGGGCGGCTGGCTTGCCGGCCTTAGGGCGCGCATCGGCGGGCAAGCATCATAGGTTCTATGAATTATCTTTTTGCAATTAATTGGTTTTGTGCGTGTTTTCTGGCGATTTGGCTGGCGCAGTTGGGCTGTGTTGAGCATTGGTTAAAGCAATTTGTAAAAACCTGATCACATATAGTCACTTTAAACATAATTCTGTTTGATTTTAATTTTATATATGAATATTATTTTTATTAGTGAGATTTGATTGATGTTTTATCGCCTCACTAACAGCGGAAGGGGCGGAAAGCACTGCGCTGTATCTGGTGGGTTCGTCCCAGCCATTCCAATAATTAATAACGAGGAAAATAAAGTGATCACTATTATTCGGTCATTAACCAAAACCCTGACCAAGCGCTGGCTATTCGCTGTTTGCGGATTGATGTTGAGCGGTGTAGCCAGTGCCGGGGTTTATCAAAACTATGGCACCCATTACGCCTGGGTTAACGATTTTGGCGGGGGTGTATTTGGCAACAGTTTCGGCTCTGGCAGCACCGCCAATATGACGTTTTGGTGGAACTACCCGGATACCTACAACCTATATGGCTACCCGGCAATTGTTCGCGGTTGGCACTATGGCTGGAATCCTACCGGCGATACGCTCTTCCCTAAACAAATATCCACCATTACCAGTGCGCCCTGCTATTTCGCCTATGCCTCTGGTGGCACCAATATGGCCGGTGATTTTGCCTACGACATTTTTTTGCGCAGCGACAGCGCCAAGTCATCGCCACAAACTGAAGTGATGATTTGGGCGGGGCACAACTCCTGGCCAATTGGTTCTAAAACCGGTTCCAGCGTGTTGACCGTCAATGGCGTCACCTATGACTTGTGGGAGGGTTACAACACCTCTGCGGGTTACTACGTATTCTCCTTTGTGCCTACAGGCACCGTAGGTATTTCAACCGCGCTACCCACCAGCGGCAGTTTAAATATCGACCTGAAAACCTTTTTTAACTGGTTGAACAGCAATCGTAACGGCAGCTATTACAACAACAGCTACTACCTGGACGTTATTGAAGCGGGCCTGGAAGTCACTCGCGGTAATGGCTGGTCCTGGATACAAGGTTACTTCTCCGCGAGTTAATGAGTCGCTGATTTGCCCGGCCATACCACTCTCCTGGCCGGGCCTTTTTTTTAAGTGAATTCTTATAAATGCCAATGAAAATTTTTTATAAAGCAATATTTTTGGCGTGTATGCTCCTGGTGGCCGTGTATTTCCTGGCAGAACATTTTTTTTATAAACATCAAAGTTCAGCGGCGACATTAAATCGCCCGGTATTTCCGTTAAAAAGTAACCGTGAATCCCCAGTTGCGCCCGGTGCCTCCGAGCGGGCGGTGACGGTTAAACCGGCTAGTGCATCGAGTGTGCAAGCCGTGGCGGAACCTAGCCTTTTTGACGAGCTGGTAGAGCATAAATATGCAATATTATTTTCGACTTTTAAGCTGACACCTGCGCAGCAGGTGCGACTTAACGCGCTGTTAGTTGAGCGTGAAAAAATAGCCTCTAAAAACTTTTATGACGCCAGCTCAAACGAGCTGGAAATCGCGGCAGGCCTGCGCGAGCGCGAAGCGGCTGTTGCGCAAATTGATGAGAATATCCAACAGTTTTTAGGCGCGGAGCAGGGCGCGCAATATGAACTGCTAAAGGATTCTACCTACGAACAGTCGCGCCTGATCGATTTTTATATGCTCTCGGATATGGGCGAGGTAAGTGAGTCGCTCAATCAAAAACTTTTGTTGGCAAAATTAGCGGCAAAGCAAAAACTGGAGAAACTGATAGCGACTGAGGGCGAGATGATTTTATCGGCAGCGCAAGCCGATAGGCCCAGGTTGATCGCCCAGTTGCACTCGGCCATCAATGGTATTCAGGAAACTTATTTAACCAGCGTTCAAACCGATTTAAGTCAGGATCAGTTTGATACCTTTGCTCAGTATGAGCAGCAGCAGGCGGATGAGCGCTGGCGAGATTTAACCTCAAGTTTCAAATAAAAAATGTGATGTTGAACGCGGGGGTATCACTGCTGTGCATCCCAGCTTGGGATGGCCCATAGCCTTAGGGCCATCCCTTTTTTACTTTGCAGCGGCTTACCCGGTATTAACCAGCTTTGCTTCGCAATTGCCGGGCGCATGCTTGGTGTTATCTGTAGGCCCAAATTCTCAGGAGCATGTGCAGGGAGGCGCGATCTTTTTTGGCGAATTCGGCTAGCCGAATTCGCTTTTTTTTTGCTGAGTAATTGAGGCGGACATGTCTCTGCTGGGGTCGCAGCAGGCTATTTCTCCTTTCACCCATTCTCCTATCTCCTTTCTCCTTTTATCCGTTGCTTGCTTGTTAAGGCACTGGTGCGTCGACTTTTGCCCTTGTTTTGCTCGCTCAGCTCGGGGTTGCCGGGGCGGATGCATAGGTCATTTACGGCTGCTGATGGCGCCTTGGGCATAGCGCTAAGCCACCCTTAATCACGGGGTAAGCGGGC
>CBIMZH010000318.1:0-4196 GCA_966248255.1 uncultured Cellvibrio sp. | reverse complement strand
AAATATATACCGTATCCTATGTGTTGAAGCTGCCTAACAAACCTCAATCCATCAATGTCAAATATGGGAACAGCCTTTTCAATAGCCTCTCCGGTTCTAAATGCGGGAAACATAGATTTTAGTAGATGGGGCTTCTTTTCTAAAATTCTTAGCAGCTTAGTCGTTTGATGAGTATGGGATGCTTTTCCACCAAACATGTTCATGCTTAGACATATTAAAAAATATTCATCTTCTTTCGATTTGCTCGAATTGTGTAGATCACATGAAGGAACGCTTATTAAATTAACTCTGTAATCCTTCCCTTCGGAATCTGATTGCGTAGGAAATAAACATTTAGGAGGCACATGTTCCATTGAGGTTTTTGCAGAATTGCACATGTAACATACTTCCATGACTGCTCCTTATGCTAACGCCCGGCTCACCGGCGCCCAAACCGGAGAGGTTTTTGTGGTAGAGTGAGCGCAGCGAAACCCACAAAAAGCGCATAGGTTTGGGCGTCTGCGTGCAGCCGTTTGTTATGGCTTGCCCCAACAATCAGGAGTCTCTGGCATTAGAATTTTTGCCGGTCCATTTCGAGCACTTACATCTCTCTGAATATTTACCAATTTTCCGTTTTCATCTACTTTAGCGCAAACATACAACAAACCAAATTCATTATTCGCAGGATAAGACAGTGTTGCAGTAACCACTAGCTTTCCCGCTTTATCCAGTGAAGGCTGAACTGACCGTGGCTTTAGTTCAAGCTTAGCCAAATCAGAATATCTTAAGTAGATATGATCTAACGCATTTAAGAGAACAGTATTTTTGTCAAATGAATAAAGACTGCCTGCAAATGTTGAGCAGGAAAATAAGATTAGAATTAATATCAATATTCGATTCATAGAGGGGCCGATATCTCTTGATTGAAAAGCACTCAACCTAAGTAAAAACTTGCCATTGGTCAATAGCTTAGCCCAAGGAATGGCTGCATATTGAAATCGAGAAAGCGATCATCGCGCTTCATATCTCGTTTTTTAGGGCATGCGGCAAGCAACTGATTACTATATAAGGAAAATAGGTAAATCAGCACCACTCCCAAAATCACGGTCGTCGAGACCGTTTTCCAACTATGATCTTTGCTTTGGCTAACCCCAGAACTAAACTCCGCTCAATAAAAAAGGCCCGCATTGCGGGCCTTTTTTATTTTTAACTTGCGCTTACTTGGTGGGAGTAAAACGCATTACTTTTACGCCGTGGGCGGGGATCTCCAAGGCCAGTGGCTCTTTGGTGGAGCCGGTGGCGCCGGTCCAGATTTCGCGCCAGTTGAAGCTTTGTTTGTCGAAGTAAATGCTGCGCTTGCTGAAGTCGTCCTGCATATAGTGTTCTGGCCAGTTGAACTTGTAGGTGACTGGCGCATCGCTGCGGTTGAGGTAGAGGAAGGCGTATTCATCGTTGGCCAGTGGCTTAACAAACACTTCTATATCACCTTCGTCCATCCACTTCATTGCCTGAACACCCAGCTTGTCCTGGTTGATGGCGATCATGTCTTTGTTGGTGAAAATTTTGCGCGTGGTGTCGCTCATGCTGCGCAGGTCGTTACCGGTAATCAGCGGTGAAGCCATGATTGCCCAAAGTGAGAAGTGTGAGCGGTCTTCCTCTTCAGTCATGCCGTTGCCGACTTCCATCATGTCCATATCGTTCCAGTGGCCTGGGCCTGCGTATTGGCGCAAACCTTTTTGCATATCGAGTATGCGCAGCACACCCCAGGATGACCAGGAGCCGTGGTTGTGTTCGCAGTTCCAGCAGGGGTAGATATCGCCAGTGGTGCGCCAGGAGTGACCGAGATCCTGCGCCCATTCCCAGGGTTTGTTATCGCCCCACTCGCAAATGCTGAACAGCATTGGGCGACCAGCGGAGTGAATGGCATCGCGCATAGTTTGGTAGGCGGCCTTGGGGTTGATGTCTTTGGTGTCGCACCAGTCGTACTTGACGTAATCAATGCCCCAGCTGGCGTAGGTGATGGCGTCCTGGTATTCGTGGCCGCGACTGCCTGGCTTGCCGCCACAAGTCGTTGCGCCCGCATCGGAATAGATGCCGAGCTTTAAACCTTTTTTGTGCACATAGTCAGCCAGGGCTTTCATGCCCGAGGGGAAGTGCTCTTTATTGACGGTGATAAAACCATTTTTATCGCGCGGGCCGTGCCAGCAGTCGTCGATATTGATATAGGTGTAGCCGGCATCGCGCATGCCGCTGGCAACCATGGCGTCGGCCATTTCGCGAATTAATTTTTCATTTACCTCACAGGCAAAGGTATTCCAGCTGTTCCAACCCATTTGTGGGGTTTTGCCCAGCTCGTCAAACTTTTGTGCGGAGGCAGAGGCTGCCAGCCCCAGAAGCACTAGCGTGCTCGCGATATAGCGCAGGAGTTTCATAGAGGTCACCTTGATTAATGCCTTATAGCTTGATGTCTTGGATTTATTCTGACGTTGATGTGGCAGTCAGGAGTTATTCTGTTGTGATTTTAAATTGCTGTTGTTTTTTAATAATTGGGCATTTTTAGTATCTTACTAATCTGATAATTAAATTCGATTACAAAAAAACTGCAAGCATGCTTGCAGTTTTTTACCTTAATTAAAAATTATTTTGCCAATAGCGCAAATTCATCCGCTGATTTTTTTATCAGTGCCAGAGTGCTCACATCTTCGGCAAATACCGAGTTCAAGCCCTGAGGCTCCTGGGGTGGATCACCCATAAAATCGTCGCCGGTTTGCCAGATATAATCGGCGCGCTGGGTTTTGCCAAAGCCACCCCAGGCCCAGAAGTTATAACCGGCAATAGCTTCGCCCGCCTGGGCGCCCTGCACCAGCCAATCAAACACAGCGCCGTAATATTTATCGCGATACACAATGGTGGAATCTGGTGCGAAACTGGCGCCATCGCGATCCAAACCAAACTCTTCCAATACCAGAGGTTTATTTAATTGATTGGCCAGGTCTATGTGCGCGCGAACATAGGCCTTGGCTTTTTCCAGCGCACTGGCGTAGGTGTCTTCGGCCTTGGTGCTGTCAAACCAGCTCCAGTTTTTGGCCCACATGTGAAAGGTTAAATAATCAATTTCGGGAATCGCGTGAGCACCGGCGTAGACATCTATATCGCCAATGCTGCCCATTGCCCCTTCGTTGCCGGTGCTCACTAATTGCTTAGGCGCCAGCTGATGAATAAAGCGGGCACTGGTTTGAATCCAGTGGTTAAATGCGGGCACATTGGCGCGGCCATCGGCATCGCTGCCTGGGCGAGGCTCGTTGGCCAGCTGCCAGGCCATAATGGTGGGATCTTCTGCATAGGCCACACCAGTCACACTATTGGTGCGGGTGATGATGGCGCGCATGGTAGTCTGGTAGCGCTCTTGCGCGGCATCCAGCGTATAAAAGCGCGCAGAGTTTTGCATAAAGTCGTTCCACTGGCCGGTGACATCCGGGTCAAACACCTGGGTGCCATTGATCCAGGCAACGTATTGCGACATACCGCCCGACCACTGCCAGAAGTTGTTGAGATAGAGCACCGCAGTCATATCCCGCTTGGCCATTTCCGCCAACAAAAAATCTAACCCTTGCAGCAGATCCTGATTGAATTCACCCGCAGCGTTTACCAGCGCCGGACGCACTGCGCGCAGCAATTGGCTGTCTTCCGAGGCGGCCAGTACGCGCAAATTGTTTACGCCATTAGCCTTGAGCAGATCCAGCTCTTTAACCAATCGCTCGCGATCACCCAGCGCGCCGGGCGCGCCCAGATAAGCGCCGTACCACATGTTGGCGCCCACCACATAATAGTGTTGGCCGGCGCGCACAAAGTTGCGCCCCTGCACCCGCACAAAAGGGCTGAGCTCTACTTTGGCCGCTGCCTGACTGGCTGGCGCTGTGCTGGATGAGTCACTCTGCTTGCTGTTGTCACAACCGCTGGTAAATAGCGCGGCAAACGCTAGCACTAACGAAAAGACTGAAACTTTTTTCATAGGTGTATCCGCTGTGTTGTTATGTATTTACTGTTATTAAATTCAGTTTTGAAAATTATGCTTAGGGCTTTTCCACCGCGAGCAAATAGCGCTCGCATTCAATCATGGCGCGACCATTGTGGTAGGGGCATTTCCAAAAGCCAGCCTTGTAGCTCGGCTGACCGGTGGAGCTGTCCAGACTGGATAACCACAGCCACTCGCCGCC
>CBIMZH010000317.1:0-4201 GCA_966248255.1 uncultured Cellvibrio sp. | reverse complement strand
GGTTTGATTTTGCCCTGAGTGCTCATGATGCTCATTTTCTTTAGCCATTGTTCAAACTCCGGTGCAGGTTTTAAGCCCAGCAAATTGCGCAAGTAAAGGGTGTCGTGAAAGGAGGTGGTCTGGTAGTTGAGCATTATGTCGTCGGCGCCGGGAACACCCATCAAAAAGCTGAGGCCGGCATTGGCCAATAGCGTCATCAGGTTGTCCATATCGTCCTGATCTGCCTCGGCGTGATTGGTGTAGCAGACATCGCAGCCCATGGGCACGCCAAGCAGCTTGGCGCAGAAGTGATCTTCGAGCCCGGCGCGAATAATCTGTTTGCCGTCATACAAGTACTCGGGGCCGATAAAGCCAACCACTGTGTTGGTGAGCAGCGGCGAAAAGTGTCGCGCCACTGCATAGGCGCGCGCCTCGCAGGTTTGCTGGTCCAGCCCATGATGGGCATTAGCCGAAAGTGCTGAACCCTGGCCGGTTTCAAAATACATGACATTGTTGCCCAAGGTTCCGCGTTTAAGCGAAAGTGCTGCTGACTGGGCCTCTTTTAGCAATGACAGGGAAATGCCAAAGCTGCTGTTGGCGGCCTCTGTGCCGGCGATGGATTGAAATACCAAATCCACTGGTGCGCCCCGGTCGATCAATTTAATTTGATTGGAAACATGGGTGAGCACGCAGGATTGGGTGGGAATTTCAAACTGGTGAATTATGTCGTCCAGCATTTGATATAGCTGATGCAGGCGCTTGAGGTTGTCGCTGGCCGGGTTGATACCAATCACCGCATCGCCGCTGCCGTAAAACAATCCATCGAGTATGGAGGCCGCTATACCGCGCAGGTCATCGGTGGGGTGGTTGGGTTGCAGGCGCGTCGACAGATGCCCGGGAAGGCCAATAGTGTTTCTGAAGGCGGTCACTACCCGGCACTTTTTGGCCACCAGAATTAAATCCTGATTGCGCATTAGTTTGCTCACCCCGGCAACCATCTCTGGAGTTAAACCCTGCTCTATGCGCTTAAGGGCGATTACATCGGCTGTATCGGAAAGCAGCCAGTTGCGCAAATCGCCCAGGGTGAAATGGCTGATCTCTTTAAAGGCATCGAGCTTGTGCGAATCCAGAATCAGTCGGGTGACTTCATCGGATTCGTAGGGAATGAGCGGCTCCTGCAAAAACTCGGTGAGCGGCACCTCTGCCAGGCAGAGGCGGGCGGCCATGCGCTCGCTGTCGGTGGCGGCCGCCACGCCCGCCAGATAATCGCCCGAGCGCGCCGGTGAAGCCTTGGCCATCAATTCTTTAAGGTCGGCGAATACATAGCTTTGCAGTCCGAGCTGCTGCCGATACTTCATGGTGTCTCCTTGCCTGAACAACCCTATTTGGTTAAAGCCTAGGACAGAGATTGCAAGAATCTTGTTACAAAAGTGTAACAAGCGCCATCAGTCAGTTTTATGGGCCAGTGCACAGTTTTGCGAGCATCTTGCGTACCAATTGCCAGTTTGTGACCTGTGTGTCTTGGCTGTGGCTCGAATTCAAAGCGGGGCCTAGAGGCTGTTGATGGGGCGGGTTAAGACCTGGGTGGATTGTCCGTCCTGAAGCTGGTTAAGCGCTTGCATTGCCGCTTCGGCAGAGCTGAAACCTTTGTTTTTGCGTGGCTCGAGCATGCGCAGTATCACCTGGCGAAAATCCTTGTTGAGATGGCGCAGCGCCCAGCGATTGCGCCAGTTAAATAGGGCAGTTGCAGGTGTTTTGTGGCTGAGGAGTTGAAAGAGTATGGCGCCAGCGGAGTAGATATCGCCACCCGCACTGGGGGCTTTTTCGGGCAGATGGTACCAGTGGCAATCTTCGCCATAGTTGTGAGAGGGAAAGCCAAAATCACTTAGTTTGAGTTGATTGTCTGCGGCAAACAAAATGTTACTGGGGCGCAGGTTGCCATGGATAACGCCAAATGAATGGGCGCAGGCGAGGGCGCTGCACATTTGCTGTGCGATTTGCATCCACTGGCCCAGGGTAAATGCCTGGGTGAGCCTGTCCTGCAGGCTGCCCGCGGGCAGGTATTCGCTGGCCAGAATAAAGACCCTGGGGTTTTTGCCTGTGCCATAGATGCGGGCAATGTGCGGATGCTGCACGTGGGTCAGCTTGGCGGCAGCGATGGGGGCGCTACCCAAATGGTCCAGGGTCTGCTTTTTGATGACCAGCAGGCGGTGACGGTTAGGGTCATTAACCAGATAGGTGGCGCCAAACGGGTTCTCTTTTAGTACATCCAGCAAATTGTAGTTGGGCGGCATATTGTCGCGGGTGGATTCCATGCCCCAGCGGTTGTTGCGCAGGTGTCGCCCCTGGGCGATGAGCAGCAGCGATTGACGAATATCCTCAACTGACTGGGGGCGCTTGCCCGGGTCCACTTCTATGCACTGGATCACCAGCGGGCGCAAGCGCGCCGCCAGGTTGTATTTGTCGCTGTCCAACGGCTTGTAGCTGGCCTCGGTTGCCATCAGCGGTTGCACCCCGTAAATCACCTCATGCATCAGTATGCCCAGTGAATAGATATCGCTTAAATGGCTGGTATTAATGGTGCCTTTTTGCTGCTCCGGGGCCATATAGGCACCTGTGCCCATGACGAGTTGCTCCAGGCTGGGTTGGGGTTTTTCTTTATTGGCGGTGAAGTAGCCGGCAATGCCAAAATCCACCAGGCGCACATGGCCGTCGTAATCCACCAGAACATTGCCCGGTTTTATATCCCGGTGAATCACACCGTTGCGATGGGCATAGGCAAGTGCCGCACAGATTTGTATCAAAATATCCAGCTTGCGCGTCATGCTCACATCGTCGCGCTGTAAAATGCTGTCCAGCGAGATGCTCTTGACATAGGGCATGACAAAGTAGGGCAGCCCTTGATCGGTAGTGCCCTGGTCAATCACCTGAACAATGTTAGGGTGATTGAGTTGAGCGATGATTTTGGACTCCTGGGCAAACTGCGCCTGGATGAGCTCATCCTGGTTCAGGCTGGCATCCAGAACCTTAATGGCGACCGGGCGATCGAGGGATTTTTGTGTGGCCAGATAGACGCAAGCCATGCCGCCTTCGCCAAGTGTGGTTTTGAGGTGATATCCGGGAATTGTTTGCACGTCTAAGGTCCTGCCAAGCGCTGCCTTGGATTATAGATGTCTGTTGAGATGGTGCTAAGGACTTGAAATGAATAATGATCTTTTCTTTTTAAGCGAGCGTTTAGGGGTATTGCTAAAAGCGCGCAAGTGGCAGCTGGCAACGGCAGAATCCTGTACCGGTGGCGGTGTGGCTGCGGCTATTACCTCTGTGCCTGGCAGCTCCGATTGGTTTGGTTATGGCTTGGTCAGCTATGCCAATCAGGCCAAGCAAAAATTGCTTGGGGTTAGGCAGGAAACCCTGGACGCTCAGGGGGCGGTCAGTGCCGAAACCGTCAGGGAAATGGTGGCTGGCGCGTTGCAGCTATCGGGGGCAGATATAGCTGTTGCTATTAGTGGCGTTGCGGGTCCCGGCGGCGGCACTGTGGATAAACCGGTTGGCAGTGTCTGGTTTGCCTGGGCGCAGACGGGTAAGCAGGTGCACACCAGGCTTTATCTCTTTAAGGGCAACCGTCAGGAGATTCAGCAGCTGGCAGTAAAAACCGCCTTAAAAGGGCTGATCGAACTTTTGGAAAAAAATACTGTATAAATTACTAGTACTGTTTGCGTATACAGGTTTTTCGTGTATGCTTTGATCCATTGATAAGTGCAAAGTCACTTGTCCCATAACAACAGGTTTAAATTCATTTTGGTAAAAGTTGAGGTGTTCAATGGATGCGAATAAAGAGAAGGCGTTACAGGCCGCGCTGAGCCAGATCGAACGTCAATTCGGTAAGGGTACTGTGATGCGCATGGGCGACCGTGAGCAGATGGTTATTCCCTCTATCTCCACCGGTTCTCTGGGGCTGGACGTGGCTCTGGGTATTGGCGGCCTGCCTAAAGGTCGCATCATTGAAATCTATGGTCCTGAATCATCAGGTAAAACCACGCTTACCTTGCAGGTGATTGCTGAAGCCCAGCGCCAGGGCGGCACCTGTGCCTTTATCGATGCGGAACATGCGCTTGATCCTATTTACGCCACCAAATTGGGGGTGAATGTAGAGGATTTGATCGTTTCTCAGCCGGATACAGGCGAGCAGGCGCTGGAAGTGACCGATATGCTGGTGCGCTCA
>CBIMZH010000316.1:0-4204 GCA_966248255.1 uncultured Cellvibrio sp. | reverse complement strand
TGCGGTAAACATCTGGTGCTGACCCACATCGGAGGTCACATAAGCATCGCCCTTTGTCACCTCCCAAATCGCCTGGATTACTTCCTGCGGTTTGATCTTGTCACCACTGGTGTCGTAGCGCTTCTGGGCATAGATACCGTGACGCTCGCGCCACTCGTTGATCTGCTTCCACCAGGCAGTTATAGCTTCGGCATCCGGCTTGTCACTGCCTTCTTTAATCAAGGCAATCATCTCTGCCAGAACGCTGTCTACCGCACCTACGATAGGCACATCGGCCACCACGGTTTTGGATATAGACGCCGGGTCTATATCCACGTGGATGATTTTGGCATTGGGGCAAAACTTGCTCACCGCGTTGGTTACGCGGTCATCAAAACGCGCGCCTACGGCGAGAATTACATCGCTGTGGTGCATAGCGGTGTTAGCTTCGTAGGTGCCATGCATACCCAGCATGCCCAGGAAGTTTTTGCCGGTGCCGGGGTAAGCACCCAGACCCATCAGGGTATTGGTTACCGGATAGTCGAGCATATCCACCAGCTCTTTAAGCAGGTGTGAAGCATTGCCCTGAACTACACCGCCGCCGGAATAAATCATCGGGCGCTTGGCTGCTACCAACAACTGAACGGCTTTTTTGATCTGACCTGAGTGACCGCGAGTCGCTGGATTGTAAGAGCGCAGCTTCACCTTCTCAGGGTACTCATAAGGGAAGGTGTGCAGTGGGCTGGTCACATCTTTAGGCACATCAATTACCACCGGGCCTGGGCGACCAGTGGCGGCAATGTAATAGGCCTTTTTAACGATTTCAGGGATTTCGCTGGCATGCTTCACCATAAAGCTGTGCTTTACGATGGGGCGGGAGATACCCACCATGTCGGTCTCCTGGAAGGCGTCTTCGCCGATCAGGTGACTCATCACCTGGCCGGAAATCACCACCATAGGAATCGAATCCATATAGGCCGTCGCAATGCCGGTAATGGCATTGGTCGCACCAGGACCGGAGGTCACCAGCACTGTACCCACTTTGCCGGTAGAACGGCTGTAGCCGTCGGCCGCGTGAGTGGCAGCCTGCTCGTGACGAACAAGAATGTGTTTTACGTCTTGCTGACGAAAGATGGCGTCATAGATATGGAGTGCAGCGCCGCCTGGGTAGCCGAAGACAACTTCTACGCCTTCGTCTTTCAGGGCGCGTATGAGCATATCGCCGCCGGAAAGCATTTCCACGATAAATCCCCTTTTAGGAATAGGTTTACGCCAATAGCCAAAGGCCAACGCGAGGCGCTGGTGAGCAAAGACCAAATTGTGCGTTTGTGCCTGATGCACGGATGGCGTCAGTTCTGGCAAATCAGCAACTGGCGCAGGGTTGGTCAACAATCAAAGCCCGGCAAGGCAGGGATCGGACCAGCGCAACACCTGCAGGTAAGCGAGGCGTGCTAGGTCGACGCGAGGGTGGTCGCATCGCCAGCAGATGGATCGACAAGAGGGTGACTTGCCGGGGAGCTGATGAGAATCCAAGCTTAATCGGTCATCAACTAGCCATCTGGCGGAGCGGCAATTCTCCCAAGATATCGTCGAAAGTCAAGAAATAACCAACTCCCTGCACTAAAAAGCCCCTCCACTTTCATTAAAACGTCAGTTTGCAGACCTGCACCTGGCTCACAGTTTGCCCAAATTGGGTGTCGCTAAGAGGGCGCAGGGTCTATAGTTCCAACAGTATTAGGGCTATAGTTGCGACTGGATTGATCCTTAGTCACACCATAGTGTTGCGACAATACGTCATATTTGGGGCAAGTTTATGAAAGCTGTTTTATGGATTAGTTGTGCGCTCTGCCTGTTGGCTCAGGCCAGTTACGCCGCTAAGATTTATGTGTGGACTGACGCAAATGGCACCACCCATTACGGTGAGCAACCACCAAAAGATGTTAAGGCAAAACTGATTAATACCCGCACAGGACACAGCGACCCGATACCCAAGTCAACGTCAAGCGCTGCATCTGGCGACGCCTCCGCGAGCAATTTGATTCCACCAGCAAAAGATGCGGAAGCCTGCGAAATGGCGCGCAAGAATCTCGATACGCTGAACAATAGCCCCAGAGTCAAAGTCCCGGAGGCCGATGGCAGCCTGCGCTATATGACACCGGACGAAATCCAGGCCAAGATCAGTGAAATGCAAACTATCGCCAGTGAAAATTGCGATTAATTGTTTGCCCAGACCACTTAAATAAAAAACGGCCACCCTGGTGGCCGTTTTTTATTTAAGTGTGATAATATTAAAGTTACTGCAAGCGACGCGAATCAAACACCAGCTTATCACCCTGCTCATGAGCCTGAATTACTGAGCCGGGCGCAAACTTGCCCGCAAGTATGTCCTGTGCCAGTGGGTTTTCAATCATCTGTTGGATAGCGCGTTTTAGCGGGCGGGCGCCATACACAGGGTCAAAACCTACGGCTGCCAGCTTATCCATTACCGCATCGTCCAACTCCAGGCCCAGGTCGCGCTCGGCCAAACGGCGGCGCAGCTGCGCCAATTGAATATCGGCGATACCGCGAATCTGGTTGCGCCCCAGCGGATGGAACACCACCACCTCATCAATACGGTTGATAAACTCGGGGCGGAAGTGGTGGGACACTACATCCATAACCGCATCCTTCATGGCGTTATAGCGATTCTCATTGGTTACCGATGAATCCTCGCCCACACCCGAATCAAAACTCACCGTATCGTATGATCTGTCCTCGGCCAGCTCCTGGATACGGTCCGAGCCCAAGTTAGAGGTCATCACAATCACCGTATTGCGGAAATCCACTGTGCGTCCCTGGCCATCGGTCAAGCGACCATCATCCAGCACTTGCAACAAAATGTTGAACACATCCGGATGGGCTTTTTCCACCTCATCGAGCAGCACCACTGAATAGGGTTTGCGGCGCACCGACTCGGTTAAATAACCACCCTCCTCATAACCCACATAGCCAGGTGGTGCACCAATCAAACGTGCAACTGAGTGCTTCTCCATAAATTCGGACATATCGATACGTACCATGGCATCGGTGGTATCAAATAAAAATTCCGCCAGCGCCTTACACAATTCGGTTTTACCTACACCGGTTGGCCCCAAGAACAGGAAGGAACCATTGGGACGATTGGCATCAGACAGGCCAGCGCGGGAACGGCGCACCGCATTGGAAACCGCCACCACAGCCTCGTGTTGGCCGATGACGCGTTTGTGCAGCGAGTCTTCCATGCGCAATAATTTTTCGCGCTCGCCTTCCAACATTTTGGATACAGGAATGCCCGTCCATTTGGACACGACCTCGGCAATCTCCTCTTCGGTGACCTTATTGCGCAGCAGTTTCATTTCCATCATCTCAGCCTGGCTGGCCATATCCAGTTGCTTTTCCAGCTGCGGGATAATGCCGTACTGCAATTCGCTCATGCGCGCCAGGTCGCTGGAACGGCGCGCAGCTTCCAACTCCAGCCGCGCCTGTTCCAACTGACTTTTAATTTCATGGGAACCGTGCAGTGCCGCTTTTTCGGCGCGCCAGATTTCTTCCAGGTCGCCGTACTCGCGCTCGATTTTGTCTATATCCAAATCGATTTTGGCCAGGCGTTTTTTACTCGCCTCGTCTTCATCTTTTTTGACTGCTTCGCGCTCGATCTTTAATTGAATCAAACGGCGCTCCAGGCGATCCATCTCCTCAGGCTTGGAGTCAATTTCCATACGGATGCGGCTGGCCGCCTCGTCGATCAAATCAATTGCCTTATCGGGCAACTGACGATCGGTGATATAGCGCTGCGACAACTTGGCCGCGGCGATAATTGCCGAGTCGGTAATATCCACACCGTGGTGCACTTCATAGCGCTCTTTTAGGCCACGCAAAATCGCAATGGTATCCTCTTCACTGGGTTCATCCACCAATACTTTCTGGAAGCGACGCTCAAGCGCTGCATCTTTCTCAACGTATTTACGATACTCGTCGAGCGTAGTGGCGCCGACGCAGTGCAATTCACCGCGCGCCAACGCCGGCTTAAGCATATTGCCCGCATCCATAGCGCCTTCGGCTTTACCCGCGCCCACCATGGTGTGCAGCTCATCGACAAACAGAATGACGCGACCTTCCTGCTTGGCCAGTTCGTTAATGACTGCTTTTAAGCGCTCTTCAAATTCACCGCGAAATTTGGCGCCGGCAAGCAGTGCGCCTAAATCCA
>CBIMZH010000315.1:0-4207 GCA_966248255.1 uncultured Cellvibrio sp. | reverse complement strand
CAAAAGGCCAGGCAAAGCACTTTAACCAAGCCCATGGCAAAACCTTTTCGCCAAGCCCCTTAGTAGCGCCCCGTTTGCCCCCGCCTTAGTAAACCAGGGGTTAACCCTGGAAACCTGTTTTGTAACACCTTGAATCGGGTGTTTGACCTTTCTGGCGGAGTCACTTCCGCCAGCTTTTTTTGCTATCCAATTTGCTAAATGTGTTATGTCTCAGCGGATTTACCTGGGCATTACAGTTTTTTCTGACATAAAAAAGGCGAGATCACTCTCGCCTTAATATCCTCTGCTAGTTAATGCCTCTAGGGGCGGCAGGCAATAAAACGTTTTAACAGTGGTTGGTAATCGCTGTCGCTGACACCGCCGAGGCTTAACCATTCCAGCAGTAATGGCTCAAAGGCCTGGTCGCGCTGGCCAAAGGCTTGCTGCATCTGCTGTACCTGATAATTCATACGCGCTTCTTTATCTGCCGCAGGTGATTCGCGGTTGGCGAATATCTCGGCGCGAATACACAGGGTGTGCAGTGCCTGGGTATTGGCTTGCTGTTGCGCGGCGGTGAGTTGAGCCGCTTGTTGCAAGCGCTGATTAAGTGCCGCCTGGGCGCCGCTGGGCCAGGCTTGGCTTTGACTCAGCGCCAGCGCCAGCTGTTCGCCTGTTGCCGCCAGGGTATCTGCGTTTGCCGCGCTGAGCTGGGCCAGTTCAAACTGGCGCAATTGCTCGGCAGTGGCAAAGAGTTGTTCGCTGGCGCGGGCCTTGGATTGCGCGCGCTCGTCCGACTCTTTGTTTTTAAGTGCCGCTAGTGCCCTGTGGAATTGGTTGTCCAATGCCTTGGCCGATTCGCGTGGCAGGCGCAATTGGCCAAAGGCCTCTTTAATCGCGTCAATTTCCTCGCGCGCAGCGCGCAGTGCTTCCAAATCTGCAGTGACAAAGCTTTCCAGCTTGGCGATCAGGCTTTCGGCATTTTGCTGTATGGCATCGCGCTCGGCCTTAGCGGCATCCATCGCCTGATTGCGTGCGGCAAAAATCGCATCGCACTGCTCGCGGAAGTTCTGCCACAGCTGTTGATCTTCTTTGAACCAGCTCTTGCCGATAGTCTTCCATTGCGCTTGCAGTTGTTTGATCGCCTCGACTGCTGCGCGGTTATCGCTGCTGCCAACCAGGGCTTGGGCTTGATCGATCAGCGCCTGTTTGGCCTGCTTGTTTTTTTCGTTTTCGGCGGTAATTTTGCCGAACAGTTCTTCCATCAGGCCTTCAAAGGTTTTTTGCAAGTCGTTGCCCGCTTTGCGCGGTACTGGCCAGTAGGTCTGCCACTCCTGGCGGGCTACCTTTAAGGTTTGCTCTACGTCTTTCCATACCGCTTTATCCCAGTCGTAGCTGGCGAGGTAAGTGCGCAGTTGCTCTACCATTTCGCTGCGTTTGGTTAAATTGGCTTCGCGCGCGCGCGCCTGGGCTTCAAAAAATTCGCGGCAGGGGGCAAAGGCAGTTTCCGAGGCCTGCTGGAATTGTTGCCAGAGGTCATCGTCCTGCTGTTGGCCACCTTTGCTGACTTCTTTCCAGGAGTCCTGCAGGTCGTGGATTTTGCTGGCCAGGGCTTCCGGGTCCATAGTGCTGCTGGCCAGCGCCTGCATTTCGCTGATCAGCGCTTCTTTTTTGGGGGTTACTGCAAACTCGTGCCAGTCGCCCAGTTTGACCAGCTGGGTTTCAAAATCTTCCAGTTTGCCGGCGATGGTTTTGGGCAGCTCGCCCAGTGCCTGGCGCTTTTCGGCCAGTTCTTTTTGAATGCCGCGGGCTTTGCGCACAAAGCCTTGCTCAGCGGCCCAAAGGCCTTTGCGCAGCAGCTCGTTAAAATGACGGAAGCTGTCTTTTACTGCCTGCTCTTCGGCTTTGATTGCGGCAAAAAATGCCTCTACCTTGGCTTTGGCCGCCAGGGCGGCAGCGGGTAATTCATCGCCTGCCTGTTGTACCAGCTGCAAACCCTGTTTGAATTTTTGCTGCAGGGCTTTGGCGGCATCGCTGGTTTCAGCTTTTTCTATGGCATCGGCCAATTGCTGCAAGGTGCCGGAGGTTTTGATCTGGTCGAGCAGATTGAGCAGCTGTTGCTTGCGCTGTTCAAATTCTTTGCCGATGGCCTCCAGCGGAATAGCGCGGTTGGCGGCCAGACGCAGGGCCTGGGCGAGTTCCTGTGCCTTAAGCGCAAAAGCGGTGATCTGCTCCTCGGTCACTTCGGCCAGTTGGGCCAGCTCCTGTTGCAGTTTTTTCAGTTCGGCCAGGGCGGATTCAGCCAGGGTCATGGCCTGGGCATCCTGCGCTATGCGCTCTTCCTCTTCGGCAATGGCCGCGGCCTGTGCGGCAATTTTTGCTTCGCAGCTGGCAAGGGCCGCTTGGTAGCGAGCGCTAGCTTTTTCACTCAGGCTTTGACCCAGGTTGGCCCATTCCTGTTGCAGCACCGTCAGGCGGGCTTTAAATAATGCATCTGCTTCAAGCAGACTGTGGCGCTCCAGCTTTTCGCAAACCTGCTGTGCGCGGGCTTCCACCTCAGCCTGTTTGGCGTCTTCCGCTTTAAATACATCCAGCTTGGTTTTAACGATTTTAAAAACGTTTTTGTCTTTGTTTTTAGCTGCCTTGGCCAGGGTTTCCAAGACTTCGCGGCTGGCAATTTTTTCTGCCGCTGCCTGGCGCAATTGGCTGGTGGCGCCATCGCTGGCGAGCTTTAACAGCTCTTGCTCATCACTGGTTTGCTCTACCGCATCCAGGGTGATAACAGGCTTGGGCGGTTTTACCGGAGCAACCACTACAGGGGCAGTTTTGACGGGTTCAACCTTGGCTTTGGCGCCGAACAGTTTGCGTAGAATTTTCATAGTCTTTATGGGTCGTTAATAACGCAGGCTTGTGCGTTTAAGTGGCGTTTCAAGATGAGCTTGCGCTCATCTCAGTTGAGTTGCCCCAGCAGGATTTGCACCGGGTGCGGTAGTTTTACTTGATCTATGCGTTTGACCTGGCTGCGACAGGAATAGCCGGTCGCGGTCAACTTGCCCGTATTGGCTGGGTTATTGACCAGCTGCGACCAGGAAAGTGCATAGATTTTTTTCGAGGTTTCAACATTGGCTGCTTCGTGGCCATAGGTACCGGCCATACCGCAGCAGCCAGTGTCTATTACCTTTAGCGATTGGCCGAGGTTGGTGAAAATGGTCTGCCAATCTTTTATCGAGGCCACTGCATTGGTTTTTTCGGTGCAGTGCGCCAGCAGCGAAAAATCTGCTTTGCGGAAGTCGCTCTTTTTACCCGCCAGCTGTTCGCTGTGCTTGGCCAGCCACTCCTGGATCAGCGCCACCTTGGGTGCGCTATCACCCAGCACTTTTTTGTATTCGGCGCGGTAGGCGAGGGTCATGGCCGGCTCAATACCCATTAAGGGAATACCGGACGAGGCAATGCCGTTAAGTTGGGTGGCATTGGTGTCGGCGGCCTTGGCAAAGGCTTTGAGGAAGCCGTGCACCTGCAGGGGTTTACCATTGGGCTTGAAGGGTGCCAGCAGAGGTACAAAACCAAGCTTTTGCAGCAACTTGAGCGTGTCTATGACCAGCGGGGTTTCAAAGTAACTGGTGAAAGCATCCTGTACCAGAATTACCGCTTTGGCTTTTTGCTCGGCACTTAGCTGGGCGATGTTTTCCAAAGTGGCGTAGGGCACGTTAAGTTTTTCGGCGGCTTTATGCAGGTTGATACCAGTGAGCAGCGGGCTGTCCACCATACCGACAAAGCGCGCGAGGAATTTTTGCATAAAGCGCGGCTTCATCATGATGTTGTAAAGCCAGGGCATTTTGGCCAGGGTGGGAATCATAAATTCCAGGCCACCGATAAAATAATCTTTCAGCGGGCGCAAATAGCGGCTGTAGTAAAGCTCCAGAAACTTGGCGCGGAACTCGGGCACATCCACTTTTATGGGGCATTGGCCCACACAGGATTTACAGGCGAGACAGCCCTGCATGGATTCATTAACTTCGTGGGAGAAGTCGTAATCGCCGCGGCGCTTGCCGATGGTGTTGATGATGCGTGCAGGCAAATTAAACACAAAGTTGGCGCGTTTGAGTTTTTTGCTTTCCTCGACGGCATTAACGCCGCGCTCGCTCATCTGCTTGAGCCATTCGCGCATTAAAGAGGCGCGGCCTTTGGGTGAGTGTTTGCGCTCGCGAGTGCCTTTCCAGCTGGGGCACAT
>CBIMZH010000314.1:0-4222 GCA_966248255.1 uncultured Cellvibrio sp. | reverse complement strand
AGGCGATTGAACTGGGTAAATAGTTCTAACTGCTTGTCTGCCGCTATACCGTCGCCCGCATCCTTAACCCAAAACCTTATTTGCTGATTGGCCAAGACAGTTGCCCCCAGCTCTACGCTGGCGGCAGGGCCGCCATATTTAATGGCGTTGGAGATGTAGTTGACCCACACCTGACTAATCCAGGGGGCAAAACCCATAGCTTCTGGCCAATCGCCAGTGATACGAATCAGCGCCTGGTGGTGTTCGGCAAAATCGCGCAGGTCCTCGCTCACCTGGTGCGCCAGACCTTTTACATCCAGCACCTGCACTTCCACTGCGCCAGCGCGCCTGACACTGGCTAGCATCAGCAGTGCTTCAATAATGTTATTCATTTTGGTTGCACTGCTAGCCACCTGGGCGATCAGTTTTGTTTTTTGCGCTTCATCTAAAGCGGGATATTGCAGCAGCCTGGCTTGGCCCAGCAATGCAGTAAGCGGGTGTTTAAGGTCGTGCGCTACCGTGTGAGCATAGGCGTCCAGCTCGGCATTTTGCAGCGCCAGCTCGCGCGTGCGCTCTTCCACTTTTGCCTCCAGGGTGCGCTTGTGCTCCTGCAGCTCGGCTTCGGCCAGCTCACGCGCCTGGATATCCTCCAACAGATTAAGGCGCATGGTATTTATGGCCGACACCACCACGTCCAGTTCGTCCGGTTTATTTTTTTCCGGGCGATCCAGGCTCAGGGTTTGATCCAGAGTCGAGCGCGACACCTCCATGGCGTATTGCGCCATACGCGCAAGGTGACGGCTTAAGGCGTAGCGAAAAATCAACAACATAAGCACCACACTCACCAGCAGTGTGCTTAGTGTAATCAAGCCAATTTGCAGCCCCTGCACCAGCACCTGGCGGGCCAAAGTATCTGCCGTTAACTGCACCTGCAATTGCCCCACCAGATACTCTTCCTTATCTACACGGTAAACGACCGGGTAGGATTTACTCGCCAGAAGCTCCTTTAGTGTCCCCTGCTCGCGGGTTTGAGATTTTCCCAATTCATCACTTACCGTCGCTCGCCCCACATAGGCTAATTGGGCAATACCATCTAACAGGGTATTGGTGCGCACCGGGTCCGCCTCCCAGAGTGCAGAGGCAAGGCTGGGCAGATAACTTTTTTCAATATTGTCGAATTGCAGCAGCGCCGCACGCCGTTCCTGTTGATAGTTAATGTAGATAAGCACCGCTGCCACCAGTGTCGCCAGGGCAAATGTTGCTATCGCCATAGCGACTAGCAGGCGTGTTACCAGGCTTTGATTTAACGGCAGAGTTTTAGCAAATGTATTCATCAATAACCCTTTTGCGGATCAAACCAGAGACTGGCATCGCTCAGCGGTGTCTCTTTATTGAGGTAGGGATTTTGCAGGCGAATGACCTGGCGCTGGTTTAGCTTGGCCTCGCGAATATCTTGCGCAAAGTGTTCGCGAAAAAGTTGCTGCAAACTGCCATCGGCAATTGCCAGACGCAGACCCTGTTCAATTTTTTTGGCCAGCTCCGGGCGCTTGGGGCTGACAAAAAAATAGGAGGGCGCCGGATAATAGAGCACCACGCCATTGGCTATCGCCAGGTCATTTTGTTTATGGGTTTGCAGCTCTGACTCAATTTCGCTGATCGAGCGGGGAAAGTAATCCACCCGGTGCAATTGCAGCATAGTGAACATACCCGGGTAATAGGTGCTGGGGATTACATTAAATTGATTGAATTCAAGTATGGGTAAATCCGGCCAGTCGTGGCCCTGCACGGCGCGCAGGGATTGCAGCCAGGCGGGGTCAATGGCGCTGTTAAACTTGTTTTGATCCGCGGCGCGCACCAGCAGCAAGCCAACCCAGCAGGCCGCGATCTATAGGTATGCGAATAGGCAGGAGGTTTTTTTCGCGCTCTATGGAGGTGAATGTCCACACCACATCCATGCCCAAACCGGCAGCCAGCTGGCGCAGGCTGCGCCTTTGCGACTGGTCGCGCTTGCTGGGTTTTAGCTCGTAGTCGCCGCCGGCTTTTGCCAGTGCCAGCCGCAGCAGCGCTATAGGGTAATAGCTGCGCGGGTCCTGCTGCAGGGTGGCCGGCCAGGAATAAATAATGGTTTCCGCAGCCTGAACTCTGGGCAGAGGCACAGCAATTAACAACATCACTAGGGCGAGGGCTACGGCCGATAACCTGGGCATAAGGTTAAAAAACTGGCTAAAAGTATATTCAGCGTAGACTTTAACTGGACATTTCGACAGATTAAAAAGCCATAAGCCATTGGCGGCAAAATTATCAAAAAAATCTAAGCATGCTGCCCGTCCCTCACAGCAACAACCTGAATGGGTTAAAACTGGTAACTCAACTTGAGCCGAATGTGGCGATTGGACCAGTCTGCCTGGAATCGGGCGCCATATTCATAGGACTCCACACCAGCGGCATACTGACCGCGCAGCACACCAACCAGCGAGTTTTTTACATTTACCTGGGCGAAATGAACCATTCGCACACGCGTTTTTTCAACCAGCTGGTAGGTTATTTGCCGCTGTTCGGGTGTGAACAAATAGCGCGAGGGCATGGACCAGGAAAATTTCTTTGATTCAGCGGTGGTGGCACTCGCCTGATAGGCCTCTGCACCTCCCCCATTGCCAGCTTGAGCATTGTCGCAATACCCCAGCGGCGCCCCGCAGGCGGATAGGCCTGCTACCAGCGAGGCCGCCTGCAATAACCCCTGCCAGCGCAGGCAGTAATGCAGCTGCTGCTCGCTGATTGCCCCCTGCTTAACCAGTAAGCCACCCAGGCGCTCGCCTGTTTGCGCCTGCACCCGCAGCGCGGCGGCCAATTGATCGCCAGTGATTAAGCCTTTATACACCAGCAGCTTACCCAGGCGCGGCGCCCTGGTCTTGGTCGCTTCCACCATAGAGCCCCCAATAATTTACTCGGGTAAATTTTAGTAGGCCAGGCAGCGGGCCTTAGGCTATGTCCTTCTCTGCAAGTAACGGCAAAATTCAATTTCGTCTAAGCCCAATGCCCAAATCAAGGTGGCGACGCAAAACGCAAATTGCCCATAATTTTTAACGCAATCTTCTGCGTATTTTAAGCTCTGGTTTAGGCAACTTTAGTAAGCTATACCCATGCCCCTTAAGCTGATGGGGTGGTAAACGGGCGATGCCGCAGTAGGTGCGTTTAGCTGTACACTGGCGGTCAGCAAACCGGATGGTGCGCCCTAACGGCAGAAAAATAACAATCAACAGATGCACAGCCCCCCTGTGCGAGGAGACACCATGAAATTACTTAGCGGATTAGCATTAAGTTGTTGCCTGATTAGCCTGTGCGCCTGCAGCACCAATGGCGAAAAGCCCAAAGCGAATTTTTATAAAACCCTGGCGGATACCACCGGGCAAAATGGCCGCGCCTGTTTTTATGTGAACGATGTGCGCGGCTTTGGCACTCTGGATCACGATGTGATGTCGGTGGATGCCGGGCGCAAATACTATCTGGTGACTTTTTTGCCCGGCTGCAACTCCTTGCAAACCTCCCCCCGCGCGGCCTTTCAAAGCTATATTGGCGGCGAAGCCTGCGGCGGCGGCTTAAGCAAAATACACACAAGAGAAGACAGCTGCAGTATTCGCCAGGCATTTGAATTTAAAAATCAAAAAGAGGCTTTTGCCGCCTTTGATATGGCCGTAAAAACCTATGACGCCAGCAAAGCGGAAACACCCGCACAATCTGGCGAATAGATAAAACCCCAATAAAAAAGGCACCGAAGGGTGCCTTTTTTATTGGTCAAACAATATTAAAACTCGCGGTGGATCATCTCGGCTTTTTTCGCCTTTTTCATCTGGTGCTTTTCTTTCGCGGTGCGAGTTGCCTGCTTCTTACTTTCTTTGTGCTTGTCGTGGGTTTTGGCCATAGTGCTCACCTCCTGAGGATTTAGCTTGACCTCAGCTTAAGCCTAGCTGGCTTTACCCAAAAGCAAAAAATATAAACAAAAAAATCGCCGCTATTTATCGGCAACCAAGCCTGGATTATTGCGCAGTAATTTTAAAAATGGTCCGGGTTTGGTACTGCTCGCCCGGCTGCAGAACAATGCTGGGGAATTGCGGTTGGTTGAGTGAGTCCGGGTGGTGCTGTGGCTCCAGGCAGAAGCCGCTGCGGCGCTGGTAGGTTACGCCTTTGCCGGTGAGGCTGCCGTCGAGGAAGTTGCCCGAGTAGAACTGCACGCCCGGCTCCTGGG
>CBIMZH010000313.1:0-4223 GCA_966248255.1 uncultured Cellvibrio sp. | reverse complement strand
CCATACTGCCCAGGGCGCAAATAATTTGCGCCCTGGGGTATTTGGCGCGAATGCTGCGCACAAAATTTACATAGGCTTGCACTCGCTGCTCATCGCTGGGCATAGGCTGCAAGCGTTTTTCGCGATCCACCAGCCAGGCATCGTTTTGAAACAGGTTGATGACTACTAGCTCTGGCGTCCACTGGCTGAAATTCCATTGGCTGTCGTTATCACCTACCGCACTTAACTGATCGTAAAACTGCGGCATGGTAAAGGGAAACCAGCTGATCATTATGCCAATACCGCTTTGCGAAATAGTGTGCAGCTCGGCGTTGAGCTTGCGCGCGGTTATAGCACCATAGGCCAGGTAATTATTTTTTTCCGAGAGCAGATGGTCAGCACCATTATCGGCGCCCTCATTACCCATGCCGGTGCTGATAGAGTCGCCGTAAATTTCCATACGATGCTTGGGTCGCGCCGGTGGCGCTAACAACTTGGCATCGTCATCCAGAATCAGGCCTTTAAAACTGGTAGCCCCCTCTTCACCCTCGGTGCGTTTGTAAATTTCCAGGCTGTGTTTGCCCGGCGTTAAGGCGCGGGTAATTTCATAGGTCTGTTCACCCTGTTTGGCTTCCAGCACATAGGGGTAAGTATCCTGACCATCGATAATAATATTGAAATAGTTTTTGCCCAGTTGATCATCGAGAATCAGGCTTAGGCTGGTGCCAGTGAAGTTGGCTTTAATGCTGGTGCCAGTCCAGCTGATTTGCGGTGCTTTTTTATCGCTAAAATCAATACGGCCTGTGTACAAAAATTCCGGCGCATCGGCGGGCACTTTGGTTGCAGCCCAAAGCGGGCTAGCCATTAGCGCCATGCCCAGGCCAATGAGCAGTTTATTAAAAGGTTTCATGTGTTTATCTCCTCGCGCCTGGCAGTCAAACGACCATAGCAGCGATTGTGTTGTGGTTATCTGTGGCTGTTGTGTTTTTTATAAATGCTTTATATTTTTTCTGATTGCTTATTAGTTTTTCTGCTGTCAGCTACTGCTGCTTTTTTAAAAACTCAAAATAGGCATCTGGCTTATCGGTAAAAATGCCATCTACTCCCAGGTCCAGCATCCACTGCCAGTCATCGGCAAAGTTGACCGTGTAAACCCAGTTTTCCAGGCCGCGTTTGCGCGCATCCTCAAGCAACTCTTCGGTTAAAAAACTTAAATGGGAGTTAAGTGAAAAAGCTTTGAGGTTATCGCAGCAGGCGGCGTAATCCAGTGGGATGCCGTCAATTAACACACCGCGCCTTACCTCCGGCAAAAGCTGCAATGCCTGATACAACTGACGGTGATCAAAGCTGGACAGGATATAGCTATCAAAGCTGCCCTGAGTATCGCTTACATATTCGCGCAGCAGATTATTTATATCGCTTACCGTCTCCGGGCCTTTAATTTCTATATTGAGCAGCACCTGGCCATTCACCAGCTCCAGCACCTGCTTAAGTGTGGGCAGCGGCTCCCGGTTCATCAGTTTTTGGCGGCTGAGGTAATCCTTGGTCTGCTGGTAAATTACCCCTTCGCCAGACACTACCCGCCCCAGGCGACGGTCGTGGGTGACATAGAGCTCACCCTCAACCTGATAGACATCGATTTCAATGGCGTGCACTCCCAGGCCGAGTGCACGCTCTATTGCGGCCAGGCTGTTTTCCGGCAGAGCCTGATCGCCGGCGAGATGCCCGCCCCTGTGGGCGATGCATTTAGGCGCAACCAATTGAGATGCCATAGGCTTTCCTGTGTAAATTTATGTCAATTTTTTTGCACTGAATTTCACCATTCTCAGGGTGAAATGCGCGCTTATTCGTGGCAGCATATTAGCCTTTTCGCAGTTCCAGAGACACCCGCATGAACAACTTTATCCCCCTTGTAGAAGAAATATTGAGCCACAGCGCCTTTGCCAAGGGCATGTCAATCATTGTCGCCCTGCTCTCATTTTGGCTGGGCGCCAAGCTACTTAACAAAATTATTCACGACATTAGTGTGCGCCGCGCCCTGGGCGATTTGCGCGTGCTCTATATCACCCGGCTAATGAATATTGGCATGGTGTTTTGCGGGCTGGTGGTGATCTGTTTAATCCTTGGCCTGGGCTATAGCGAGATATCAGTGTTTTTATCGTCGATATTTGCGGTGGTGGGCATAGCCCTGTTTGCCCAGTGGTCGATACTGAGCAATGTTACCGCCAGTATGATTATTTTTTTCGGCTTCCCCTATAGGGTGAATGACCGTATCAAAGTATTGGATAAAGACGATGACATGAGCGGCGTAATTGTCGAGATCAGCATGTTCCATGTAATTTTGCGCCGCGATGACGGCAATTTAATTACTTACCCCAATACCCTGATTTTGCAAAAAGCGGTGTTAAAAATTGATCACCCGCTTAGCACCAGCGAGCAAGAGGAACACAGCGAAGGCTAGGCGAAATAACAGCCAATAAAAAAGCGGCCACCAGGGCCGCTTTTTTATTGCTTATGGATTTGCACCTTAAAGCACCGACACTATCGCCTTGCTGACATAATCCATTTTTTCCAAAGTCAAACCCGCCACGCTAATGCGGCTGTTGTCGGTCATATAAATGCTGAAATCATTTTTCAGTTTATGCACCTGTTCTACGTTCAAGCCAAGGAAGGAGAACATGCCGCGCTCCTGGGCGATAAAGCCAAAGTCGCGCTGGGCTTGCAACGCGTTAAGCGATTTAACCAGCTCCACGCGCAGGTTGGCGATGCGCTGGCGCATACCGGCAAGCTCGGTGGACCAGAGTTCAGTCAGCTCGCTGGAGTGGAGAATAATATCCACCAGGCTGGCACCGTGGGCGGGCGGCATAGAGTAGAGGCCGCGGCCAACACTGAGCAGCTGCGTATTGCCAGCATTGGCCTGCTCGACATTGGCAAACACCATACTCAGGGTGCCGGCGCGGTCGCGGTACAAGCCAAAATTTTTGGAGAAGGAAGCGGCGATAACCACTTCGGGCAGACGCGCAGCTATCATGCGCAGGCCATAGGCATCTTCATCCAAGCCTTCACCAAAACCCTGATAGGCCATATCGATAAAGGGGATGATGCCATTGGCTTCAAACAAGTCCGCCAGTTGATCCCACTGGGCGCGAGTCAGGTCGGCGCCGCTGGGGTTGTGGCAGCAGGCGTGCAACAGCACCAGATCGCCACGGGGAATGCTTTTGAGGGTGGTGAGCATGGCCGCAAAGTCGATGCTGTGGCTGGCGTAGTCGTAATAGGGGTATTCCTTAATCTGCAGGCCAGCGCTGCCCAGCAGCGGGATATGGTTGGCCCAGGTGGGTGTGCTCACCCAAATGGCCGAACCTGGCTTGGCGCGCTGGATAACCTCTGCCGCTACCCGCAGCGAGCCGCAGCCGCCGGGGGTTTGCACAGTGCGCACGCGGTTGGCCTCCACCGCCGGATGACCGGCACCGTAAATCAGGCGCACAGCGACTTCGTTAGCGCCGGGGATACCGGCGGGCGGGGTATAGGATTTAGTGGTAGCCGTGGCCAGCAGAATTTTCTCCGCCTCTTTTACCGCCGCCATAATCGGGGTTTGACCCAGATCGTTTTTGTACACGCCCACACCCAAATCGACTTTGTTGGGGTTGGTATCCTGGGCATAGGCCTGGCTCAGGCCAAGGATGGGGTCGGCGGGCAGTAATTTGAGGGTTTCGAACATGGGATGCTCCATTGCGCTGGCTGGATATGTCGTCCAGGTGCCCGCAACGCCTGACACAGATCAGGCTCACGCAAATCTGCCGGGGCACCAGACAGCTAAACGGGGCGGGATTATACGCTCGGGTTACCGCCTTGGGGGCAGCCCCAGGCGAAAATATGCTAACTTGCCCAACCCCTGTTAAGCCTTCGACGGAAACGAGCTATGTATAACCTGCCCCAGGTTAAGCCGCTGGATACCAGCCAAAGCGCGCAGATCCAAGCGCGCATAGACCAAAAAACCAAGCCCCCGGGCGCCCTGGGCCAGCTGGAAGCCCTGGCCCTGCAAATCGCCCTGGTGCAGCAGCGCGAGCGCTTAAGCATAGAGCAGCCTGTGATGCTGGTATTTGCCGGCGACCACGGTATTGCCGAAGAGGGCATCAGCATAGCCCCCAGCGCAGTCACCCAGCAGATGGTGCGCAACTTCCTCGCTGGCGGCGCGGCTATTAACTGCTTTTGCCGCAGCCTCGACCTGCCCCTTCGCGTAATCG
>CBIMZH010000312.1:0-4227 GCA_966248255.1 uncultured Cellvibrio sp. | reverse complement strand
GCTCGCGGTCGCGCTCAGCTTTTTCCGCGCGGGTCTGTTCGGCAGCGGCTTTTACTTCGTCTACCTTCTCCTCGCTGGAGCGGCGGGCGACATTGGCCTCTTTGCGTTTTTCTTTATTGGCTTGCTTGGCTTTTTTGGTATCAATCAGGCCTGCTTTAAGCAGTTGGTCTTGCAGTGATGGCATAAAATCTTCCCCAGGTGACGGGTGCTGTTACAGATGGCGCCATTATGCCAGCCCCGGCCACCACCTCACCAGACAGCTACTGCTAGAATGCCCTCCCATAATCAAATCGCCGCTTTAAACCTTATGACTTCACCGATGCAAACCTGGGACATTTTCTGCCGCGTTATCGACAACTATGGCGATATTGGCGTCTGCTGGCGCCTGGCGCGGCAGCTGGCGGCGGAATACCCGGCCCAGGTTCGACTATGGGTGGATGAGCTGCCCGCGCTCTGCCAAATCTGGCCGGAGGCGACAAATACCGCGCAGCAGCAAGTTGCCGGGGTTGAGGTTCGCCACTGGCCAGCGGATTTCCCTGAGGGCATTGAACCAGCGCAAGTCGTGATAGAAGCCTTTGCCTGCGCACTGCCCGCCAGCTATCTGGCGGCTATGGTCGAGCGCAAAAAAGCCGGCGCGCCGCCCTGCTGGTTTAACCTGGACTATATGAGCGCCGAGGACTGGGTTGAGGGCTGCCACGGCATGCAGTCGGTGGAACCCGCTAGCGGCCTGCGTAAAACCTTCATATTCCCCGGCTTTAGCGCTAAAACCGGCGGCTTGCTGCGCGAGGCGGAGTTACTCCAGCGCATCGACAGTTTTCAGGCGGAGCGATACTCCTGGCTGCAAAACCTGGGCATTAGCCCCAAGCCGGATGCGCTGCTTATTTCCCTTTTCGCCTATGAGAACTCGGGCATTGCCCAGCTGATCGACTGCTGGCGCCAATCGCCCCAACCCATTCACGCGCTTGTGCCCCAGGGGCGCTTAATGACCAGTGTCATCCAGGCGCTGGGCCAGCCATTAGCGCTGGGCGAGCCACTGCAACTGGGCCAGCTAACCCTGCAGACCATTCCCTTTATCAATCAACTGGATTACGACCGGCTGCTCTGGAGCTGTGACCTCAACTACGTTCGCGGCGAGGATTCGCTGGTGCGCTCGCAATGGGCGGGCAAGCCCAGCATCTGGCATATCTATATTCAGGAGGAAGAGGCGCACCTGGTAAAACTGGGCGCTTATCTGGATAAGCTGCTGCAGGGCGTAACCCCGGAATTGGCGCAGCCGCTGCGGGATTTGTACCTGGCCTGGAACCAGGGCGGCGACCTGGCTGACCCCTGGCTGCAACTGCAAACTCAGCTGGCCCAGTGGCAGCAGCGCTGCCGGGACTGGCGCTCGCAGCTTGGCGAACAAGCCGATTTGGCGGCACAGCTGTGGCAAAGCGCCAATTCCAAACCCGCCTAACAATAGGTTAAAAATCAATCAAAAGCAGGCTTTTGGCGGCGAAAAAACACTACAGAATCGCTCCAAACAACTGTATAGTAGCGCGCCTATTTCTAACTTGGGGCCGCCCGGTAAGCCAAAGCTTGCCAGTTGCAGCCAGTCTGCGACTGCCCTGGCCCTGTTCGATAGACCTAAACGACTTGCATCAAGTCAATCGCATACTGGGATACACCATGAAAATTGCACAAGAATGCCGCGCCGGCAACGTAGTAATGATCGACGGCTCTCCATGGGTTGTTCAAAAAGCTGAATACAACAAATCAGGCCGTAACTCTGCCGTTGTAAAAATGAAGCTGAAGAACCTGCTCAACGGCATCAACACCGAAACTGTGTACAAAGCTGACGACAAGTTCGAAGACATTCTGCTGGATCGTAAAGAAGTAACCTACTCCTACTACGCTGACCCCATGTACGTATTCATGGACCCAGAGTACAACCAGTACGAAGTTACCAAAGAAGACCTGGGCGACCTGCTGCCCTGGATTCAAGACGGTATGGAAGACGTGTGTGATGCCGTTTTCTACGAAGGCAAAGTAATCTCTGTAACTCCACCAAACTCTATCGTGCGTGAAGTTACCTACACCGAACCAGCTGTACGTGGCGACACCTCTGGTAAAGTCATGAAAACTGCAAAACTGGCTAACGGCCACGAATTGCAAGTTGCTGCGTTTGTTGAAATCGGTCAGAAGATCATCATCGACACCCGCACTGGCGAGTACAAGTCACGCGCTTAATGGCTGACATGTCTTGCGAAAATGGCGACCTTGAGTCGCCATTTTTTTTGTCTCTAATTTAATATTCAATAAGTTCCAGTAAACGACGGATATCAATATGACTTCGGCAGTCACCAGCACCTTTAGCAGCTACCAAAAAAAGATTTTGATACTGCTGGCATTTATTCAATTCAGCATAGTGCTGGACTTTATGATTATTTCGCCCATTGGCGATATTTTGATGAAGTCACTCGATATCAGCACCACGCAGTTTGGCTTGGTGGTTTCTGCCTATGCCTTTAGTGCAGCCATTGCCGGTATTGTCGCTGCCGGCTTTATGGATAAATTTGATCGCAAAAAATTGCTGCTGGTATTTTTCAGCGGCTTTATTCTCGGCACCCTAGCCTGCGCCCTCAGCCACAACTATTGGCAGTTGGTAGCTTCGCGCATTGTCACTGGCGTTTTTGCCGGGGTTGCCAGCGCTGCCATGTTTACTTTGGTAATTGATGTGTTCGCCCCGCAACAGCGCGGCCGCGCCATGGGTGTGGTACAGATGGGTTTTGGTGTCAGCCAGGTTCTGGGTATTCCGCTCAGCATTTATATCGCCACCAAACTCGGTTGGGAGTTTAGTTTTTTAGCGATAGTCGTTTTAGCTTTGGCTATTTGGCTGGCCATTGCGCTGCTGCTGCAGCCAGTTACTGAACACCTTAAACAACAGCATGAGCGCAGCCCCTTTAGCCATTTTATGCGCGTATTGTCGACGCGCGACTATCAAACCGGTTTTGCCGCAGTGATGTTTTTAACCATTGGCGGTTTTATGCTGATGCCGTTTAGCGCCCCCTTTTTAATTAACAACGTCAAAATTACCGCCGAGCAGTTGCCGCTGATTTATTTAAGTACCGGTATCTTGTCGCTGATTATGATGCCGCTGATGGGCAGGCTCGCCGACCAATACGACCGCTATAAAATTTTCACCTATGGCTCACTGGGCGCAGTGGTGATGATATTTATCTACACCCATTTATCGGTCACGCCTTTGTGGCTGGTGCTTATTGTCAATATTCTGGTATTTGCCTGCATTCTCTGCCGTATGACTCCGGCTATGGCACTCAACTCCATGGTCGCCAAACCTGAGGACAGAGGCGCTTACATGGCCATCTCCAGCTCGCTGCAGCAAACTGCTGGCGGACTAGGGGCTTTTATTGCGGGTTTGATAATTGTTCAAGCAGATCCCCACAGCCAACTGCAACACTTCGACACCCTGGGTTTTATTATTATGGGTGTGGTTTTGCTGTGTATTTATCTGTTGGGGCGGGTGAATAAATTGCTGCAGGCGCGCAACGCCTCAGCGTCTACAATGGCCACCCATTAACACTGTTTTCAGGGGGATGTTTAACATCTCCCCAATATGCCTACCCCTTCAGCGGGGGTTATCGCTCAAGTCGACTGGCTTTTTGCTGCTGTTTTTTCTGCCAATACCAATAGACACGAATCAACAGCAAGCCAAATAGAATCGCGCCGTACACTACTGCATGAAAATAACTCGACCGCACCTGCATAAACACATGCAGCCAGGCGAGTAGCGCAATCACATAAATGCCATTGTGCAGTCGCTGCCAGTTTTTACCCAGGCGGCGCATCATGCCTTGGGTGGACGTTACCCCTAACGCAATCAACAAGAACACCGCCGGAATTGTCGCGAGTATATAGGGCCGCTTGATAAGCTCTGCCCCAAAGCGGGAAACGTCATAGCCGAGAATAAAGACAAAATAGGCCAGTAGATGACAGCAGGCATAAAACAGCGTAAATAAACCCAGCATCCGCCTGTGGGTTTGCAGCCAGCGGAAATGCACTTGCGGCAAGCGGCGAAATTGCACCAGGCGGCGCAAAGGTGTGACAGCGAGCGTCATCATTAAAAAATAAATTGTCCACTTGCCGGTAAACAGCACAATGGTTTTGGCCGGGTCCGCGCCTAAATCCAGCGCGATTATGCGATCAATCAACCAAGCCAAGGGCAGCAGG
>CBIMZH010000311.1:0-4233 GCA_966248255.1 uncultured Cellvibrio sp. | reverse complement strand
TGGGCGAGCCAATTTTCGATCGCCTGGATGCCGAAATTGCCCATGCGCTGATGAGCATAAATGCCGTTAAAGGAGTGGAAATTGGCGAAGGCTTTGGCTCGGTTAATCAGCGTGGCAGCGTGCACCGCGATGAAATGACCCCAGAAGGTTTCTTGTCCAATAATGCCGGTGGCATTCTCGGCGGTATCTCCTCCGGACAGGACATAATTGCCAATATCGCACTTAAGCCAACCTCCAGTTTGCATATCCCCGGTCGCAGCGTGGATGTGCACGGCAACCCGGTAGAAGTGATTACCAAAGGCCGCCATGACCCCTGTGTAGGTATACGTGCAACGCCTATTGCTGAAGCTATGTTGGCGCTGGTGCTAATGGATCACCTGCTGCGTCAACGCGGGCAAAATGGTGGGGTAGCGCACAGTATTCCGGTGATACCTGCGACAGTAAAATAAGTGAATCTTCGGGCGGCGCTGGCCGCCCGTTTTGTTTGTGTGATTTGGCTTTTTGTGTGGTCTAGTTGTTTATGCCAGAGAATTCCGCCGCGTCTCTGCCTTATTGGCGACTGTCGAGTTTTTACTTTTTCTATTTCGCCGTAGTAGGCACCATCATTCCCTTTTGGGGAATCTATCTTAAATCCCTTGGCTATTCCTCCCAGGATGTTGGCGTTATCAGTGCCATCATTCTTGCCACCCGTATAGTTGCGCCCAACTTTTGGGGTTGGCTGGCTGATAAAACCCAGCAGCGTTTGCGTATCATTCGTGTGGGTAGTTTTCTCGCCGCCTTTATTTTTGCCGGGGTTTTAGTTGATCAGCGCTACGCCTGGTTAGTCTTGGTGGTAAGTTGCTACACCTTTTTCTGGCATGCAGTTTTGCCCCAATTTGAAGTAATTACCCTCAGCTACCTGGATAAAGACTACAGCAAATACGGCCGCATCCGCCTTTGGGGGTCGCTCGGCTTTATCGCGGCGGTGGTGGGCTTGGGCTTGGTCTTTGATGTAATCGCCATAGGCAATTTGCCACTTTTCTTGCTTAGCTTTTTGCTGTTGATTTGGCTTTCCAGTTTGAGCCTTGGTGAGCGCAAGGTGATTAAAGCCCATGAAGCTAGCCAAGGCTTTTGGGCAGTTGTGCGCCGCCCCAGTGTGCTGGTGTTTTTATTTGCCTGCTTTATGTTGCAGTTAAGTCACGGGCCTTATTACACCTTCTATTCGCTTTATCTCACCGAAAACTACGGCTATTCCAGTGGTGCCACCGGCTTGCTCTGGGCTTTAGGTGTAGTGGCAGAAGTGGCTATGTTTATTGTTATGCCCAGGCTTATGTACCGCTATAATCTGCGTGAGCTGATGTTGGTGACTCTATTCATATCGGCGCTGCGCTGGTTGATGATTGGCTATGGCGCTGCGTCACTGACGCTTTTATTGGTTGCCCAGTTGCTGCACGCTTTTAGCTTTGCGGTCGCCCATGCGGTGGCCATAGAGGTGGTTCGCGCCCAGTTTAAAGGGCATCAGGGGCAGGGGCAGGCGTTTTACAGCTCCATGAGTTTTGGTGTTGGCGGCGCGGCCGGTTCGCTGATTGGCGGTTACCTCTGGGATTTTAGCGCTAGCCTTACTTTCCTGATTGCGGCACTGGCTGTGGTTTTGGCATTTGTTGTAAGCTGGTTGTGGCTGCATCCTCATCCTGCAGACTAATCCTTGCTCTTTGCTTGCCTGGAGCTCGTCATGAATAATCTCAAGCTTAGTTTGATTCAACAGGTGATTGTGCCCAACAATCCCGAGCTGAATTTGCACACCTTTGCCGAGGCAATCGCCGCGTTGCCGCCAACAGATCTGATAATTTTGCCCGAGGTATTTACCACTGGCTTTTGCAGTTCCGCGCGCAGCTATGCCGAACAGGTTGAGGGGCGCGCCTATGGCTGGATGGCTACTCAGGCCGAGCAAACCGGGGCTGTGGTTACCGGCAGCCTGGTGGTGAAAGAGGCGGATCAATATTTTAATCGCCTGGTGTGGATGCGCCCCGATGGCAGCTACAGTCACTTATTCCGCATGGCCGGTGAGCACACGCGCTATGCCATGGGAAAAGAGCGATTGCTTACCCAGGTTAAAGGCTGGCGTGTGTTGCCGCTGGTGTGTTACGACCTGCGCTTCCCTGTGTGGAGCCGCAATCGCAATGACTACGATCTGGCCATCTACGTGGCCAACTGGCCAAGCGCGCGAGCGCTGCATTGGAATCGCTTATTGCAGGCGCGGGCGATAGAAAACCTGGCCTATGTTGCCGGCGTAAATCGCGTAGGTATGGATGAGGCTGAGCAGCACTATGCCGGCGATTCCAGCCTGTACGGGCCAGCCGGTGAGCTGATTGCCACCAGCCAGGAGGCAGAAAATCTGACCATAGAGCTCTATGCCGACAAGCTGGTCGAGTATCGTGAAAAATTTCCTGCCTATCTCGATGCTGATAATTTTGAAATCCAGAATATTTAACTGAGGAGAGCCCAATGCCAAAAGGTTTTGGTGACAAACTGGTAATCGCCATTTCATCGCGGGCGCTGTTTAATCTGGATGAAAGCCACAAGGTTTATACCAGTCAGGGCCTGGCTGCTTACGCCCAATATCAAATTGAGCATGAAGATGAAGTGCTCGAGCCGGGCGATGCTTTCCCATTGGTAAAAAAGCTGTTGCGGATTAATGAACGCCTGGGTGGTGAGCCCCGTGTTGAAGTTATTCTCTTATCGCGTAACAGCGCCGATACCGGCCTGCGCGTATTCAACTCGATTCAACACTATGGCTTAAAAATCAGCCGCGCCGCCTTTAGCGGCGGTACCTCTCCCTATAGATACGCCTCTGCTTTTGGCTGTCATTTATTTCTTTCCACAGAGGCGGAGGATGTGCGCCAGGCACTGGATCACGGTATGGCCGCTGCAACCTTGATCGCCTCCAAAAAATCTGCCGATCATGAGGAAGAGCTGCGTTTTGCCTTTGACGGCGATGCGGTGCTGTTTTCCGATGAGGCCGAGCAGGTGTTTAAGACCCAGGGCTTAACCGCATTCACCGAGTCAGAAAAGGCCTCGGCCAAACAGCCATTAAGTGGCGGCCCCTTTAAACAATTCCTCTCTGCACTTCATGGCCTGCAAGCGGAGTTTGGGGTTGATCAGTGCCCGATAAGAACGGCATTGGTAACTGCCAGGTCTGCCCCCGCCCATGAACGGGTTATCAGAACCCTCCGCGCCTGGAATATCCGTATTGATGAGTCGCTATTTTTGGGCGGCTTGACCAAAGGGGTCTTCCTTAAAGCCTATGGTGCTGATGTGTTTTTTGACGATCAAAAAATGCACTGCGAATCAGCCAGTGAGCATGTCGCTACCGGCCATGTACCCCATGGAATTGCCAATCGCGAAATTTAAACTATTGTCATCAGAAGCCACTTAGCAGCAATTCAGTTACCTGGCAGCTGCTTTTTGGTGATTTTGTAATATTGCATCACCAAAAACTTTGAAATTTCCAGATATAGTCTAAAGTTGTAATAAGACTGGTGTGTATCACAATTAATAATGGCTAATAACCTAATTATTGAATGGTGATCCTCTCTTGTGGGATGCCGAAATAAATTTGACCGAGTTTTAAACAGATTTAAATTCAACTTATATCTTATTGATCTATAAGCACTTTAGGTTTCTGGTTAATTGGCGTCAGCATCTTTGCAGAGTTAAGGCCAATCATTGCTGAACTAAACAAGTTCAAATTTTATGAGGATGTCCTCCTGGTTGTTTGCTAAGGGGTTATATCCGCCGACATATCTTCAGTGAATGAGCCAATCGGAGGGCTTATGAAGCTGCAACAACTGCGTTATATCTGGGAAGTGGCCCATCACGACTTAAACGTATCGGCTACGGCTCAAAGTCTCTACACCTCCCAACCGGGTATCAGTAAACAAATTCGGCTGCTGGAAGATGAATTGGGCGTGGAGATCTTTTCCCGTAGCGGTAAGCACCTTACGCGTATTACGCCTGCGGGCGAGGCGATTCTTAAGACTGCTGGTGAAATCCTGCGCAAAGTTGAAAGTATCAAGCAGGTTGCCCAGGAGTTCAGTAATGAGCGCAAAGGGACTCTGACTCTGGCAACTACGCACACTCAAGCTCGCTATGCCTTGCCTCCTGTTATTAGTTCATTTATTAAGCAGTATCCAGAGGTGGCCCTGCATATGCACCAGGGGACGCCTATGCAGATTTCTGAAATGGCTGCAGACG
>CBIMZH010000310.1:0-4239 GCA_966248255.1 uncultured Cellvibrio sp. | reverse complement strand
GTCACCCTGAGCCTGGATGTATCGGCCATGACCACTGTGCAGGGCCTGGGTGTGCAGTTCCAGGGCTTTGATGCGAGCAGCACCGCGGCCGAGTTTTATATCGACAGCGTCACCCTGGATGGCAGTGTGCTTTACGATTTTGAAGGCACAGGCAACTGGGAGTTCCAGAACAACTGGTCGCCAGTATCGGGCATTCACCTGGCCAGCGACTGGAGCAAATCCGGCAGCATGTCACTGGGCGGCAGCCTGCAACTGCAGGACGGCGATGACGATGTGATTCTGCAAGTTTACCCAACCGGCGGCCTGCTGCTGGGTGATGTCAGCACGCTGAAAATCTCTGTACACGCAGTAGATACCGGCAGTGCCACTCAGGTGCAGCTGTTTGCCAAAGATAAGGCTTACAGCTGGAAAGATGGCGGTGCCGTCAGCCTGGTGGATGGCAGTGCCGAGCTGAGCCTGGATATCTCTGATATGGGTGGCGAGCTGAGCGGTTTCGGTGTGCGCTTTATGGGCCCGGTAAACAGTGCCAGTCAATCTCACTACTACGTAGATGACGTCAGCTTTGAATAAATAAATTTCTGACGCAATCGCGGCGCCCGCAAGGGCGCCGGTTCACCGAGATAAATACCGGATAAATAATAGGTAAAAAATTATGTCTTTTCCTAACAACAAATTTAAAAGTAATTTGCTCTGCGCGGGTATAGCTCTGGCCATTCTGCAGCCTGCGAGCTATGCGCTGGCGCAAGACGGCGATCAGGATTCCGTTGAAGAGGTGGTGGTTTACGGTATTCGCAAAGCGACTATCGATTCGATTAACACCAAGCGCACTGCCGGCTCGGTAGTGGATGCAATTTCGGCCACCGATATTGGCAAGCTGCCGGACGCCACTATCGCCGATTCGCTGCAACGGGTTCCCGGTATTCAAATCACCCGCAGCGGTGGTGAGGGTACTGGTGTAAACATTCGCGGCAACTCCAATGTGACTACCACGCTCAACGGCGAGCAGATGCTGGCCGCGGGTTCTATCACTACTGTATCGCCCAACTTTGCCGATATTCCCTCCACTATGGTGTCGGGTATTGAAGTATTTAAATCCGCCGAAGCCAAAAATGTGGTGAGCGGTCTGGCCGGTACTATTAACCTTAAAACCAATCGCCCCTTTATGCTTGATGACGGCTTTACTGCTGTAGGAAAAATTGAAGCTGCGCAGGGCGCTTTGGGTAAAGAAACTGATGGTACCTATTCGGGCTTCTTTGGCTATAACAATGATGGTCGCTTTGGTGCCAGCCTTAACCTCTCCTACGGCTCGTCTTATCTCGCCGACTATTGGAATGGCTCCCAGGGTGGCAACCCCGGGCGCTGGTCCGGCTGGCGCAATATGGCCAGTGAGACAACCGGCTATGTGGCGGACAATGTCGATGTAAATGGCGATGGCGACAGCGATGATGTCTACTACACCTTTGAAGGGCATCAGGCGGGCAATCGTTTTATCGACCGCGACCGCACCGGTGTTAACGGTTCATTGCAGTTCAAAATCAACGATGCGCTGGAGCTGACCGGCGATGTGTTTTACACCAAGTTGGATGAACATATTTACATGCAGGCGTTTGTTGCCGAGCAGTCCTGGCAGAGCATTATCGGCTGGGCTAACCCGGATGAAGGCGCGACCGAAGAGCATGAAAATATTATTCACCGCGATGGCGAAACCATAGTTCTGCCAGGCAATCTCTACACCATGTCCTCTGCGCTTTGGCAGACACGTCTGGCTAAAACCCAAACGCAAACCACGGCCACCGAAAAAGAATCGCTCAATACCAATATTGAGTTGAATTTTGATAATGGCGGTCCGCTCACCGGTAAATTGCGCTGGCTGCACGGCGAGGCGAGAGATGATCAGGCCAATAGCACTGTCGACTCAACCCTGACCGATGGCTCGCAAATTAACGATGCCTATCGCCCAGCCAGTGGCGATCAATCCTGGGCTAACCCCTGGGGTTATGGCAGCTTTGAAGCACTGCTGCCCGATGGCACAGGTGCCGGGCAAAATATTCAGGTGCCTATTCATATTGCCTATTCAGGTGGCAAGCAGCACTGGGTGCTGCCAGATACTAACCTGCCTATTACCAACGCCGATGGCACTACCTCTTACGTCAACGAAGTGTTTGGCAGCAATTTAAATCGCTACAGCGCCAAGTCTTCCAACCTGACCGGCACCTATTCCAGCGCGGATCTGGATGTGCTGCGCCTGGACACCAACTACGCCTTTGCCTCGCCGCTGTTAAATACCTTTACCTCGGTTGATGTGGGTTTGCGTTACGGCAAGCGCAATGTGGAAAAGAACGGCTGGATCGGCGGCCTGCTGCGCACTAACGAATATGGCGATGCGTTTGTTGCGCGCTGGAAAGATACAGTGTCGCCTGCACCTGTCACCGGCGAATCCTATATCGACCCCATTTCATTTACGCAATTAAATGAAATGGGCATGATCAAAGGTGTCAGCGATTTTTATGGCACCACAGGTTTGGGCACTGTGTATTTTGTTGATCCAGAGGCTATGGATGACCCTATAGCCTGGCACGAAAAAATTTACGGCGCCCATATTCTGGTGCCCGATGCCGCCAATGTGTATGACATAGAGGATGTGACTCAGTCGTTTTACATTCAGGGCAATCTGGAAACTGAAGTGCTGGGTAAACCGGTGAAAGGTAATATCGGCCTGCGCTATATAGATACCGAATACACCATCGAGCAAAGTATCGCCGGTGATGCCGCCTCCACAGAAATAAATGGTCAAGTGTATTTGCTTGGCCCAGGCATGGTGGCCTCGGTTGGCGACTCGGTAACGGCGATCAACAGCTACAGCGAAGTCTTGCCGGCAATCAACTTGTCGATGGATTTAACCGATGAGCAGCTGCTGCGCTTCTCCTTTACCAAAACCATAGGCACCCACGATACCGACTCCCTGGGCGGCGGCTTGAATGTCAACCGCACCAACTCCTGTAATATCACCCGCGCTAACGGCGGCCCTGTGGCCTGTGCCAACTCGGGTTCGCAAATTGGCAACCCGAATTTGCTGCCCAATTTGCAATACAACCTCGACCTTAGCTACGAGTGGTATATCGGCGATAGCAGCATGCTCAGCCTCGGTTTGTTCTGGGTGCAGGGTTTAACGCAAATTGAAAATACGCGCATTTATCGCTCGGATATTGCTGACGATGATGGCGTGGTGCGCGGTTACGATCCTGAGTCGGGCGAGTTTACCGGCCTGGTGCCAATTGATTCGGTGATCAGCCGCAAAGAGAAGGGCGATATGATTCATGGCCTTGAGTTGGGCTATAAACAATCCTTCGATTTCCTGCCCGGTTTCTGGAGTAATTTTGGTATAGACACCAACTTCACCTATTCGCCCAGCAAGGGCGCAGATGAAGACTACTACGGCAAAACCATGCCCGCGAGCAACAACTCGGAATACCAATCCAACCTGGCGCTCTGGTACGAAAACGATAAGTTGCAGGCGCGTATTGCACACAACTATCGCAGCAAAATGTACCTGGGCAGAACTCTGCAGGGCGATTACCAGTTCGCCTATTTCCAAAAACCCACTAACTATGTCGATGCCTCGGTTAGCTATGAGTTTATGGACAATATGACCCTGGCTCTGCAGGTCACCAACCTGACCCAGGAGCATCAGGAGTATTACAACCAGTGGGAGTCCAATGTGGATTCGGCTTTCTACAACGAGCGCCGCACCACCCTGAGCTTGCAGGTGAAATACTAAAAGCTTAACGCCGGGCTCTTAGGTGTCCGGCTAAAAAACTGGCTGAAATATTGGCCATTAAAAACCCCTGGCTATGCCCAGGGGTTTTTATTTGTCTAAAAAATATCGGTTGGTTTATCGCTAGGGGAATGAAATTTTGCGGCGATATTTTTAATGGATTTTGTCGCTGTTTCGTTAAACAAATTGCTTAGCGTTTTATGCCTCAGCGTTTCGCTGGGGCTTTTTTATTTTTCGCGCGTTTAAATTTGGAGCAGGGAGGGGAGGGCAGTTTTTGCGCAGTGTTCTGTGGTGATTTTTTGCGCTGCTTTTTTGGATTGCTTTTTGTGAGCTTGCCAAGTTTTTGGCTGGGGAGTGGTGCAACGTTTAAAGCGCACAAACAAAAAAGCCCCGATCTTGCGATCGAGGCTTTCGAATATGGTGCCCAGAAGAGGACTTGAACCTCCACGGCCGTGGGCCACTAA
>CBIMZH010000309.1:0-4243 GCA_966248255.1 uncultured Cellvibrio sp. | reverse complement strand
AGGCCGTGCATCTGGTAGGAAATACCTATGGCCTCAATCAGCTGGGGATTGATGTCGAACTTGCTGAATAAACGGGCGCTGCCCTGCTTAATGCAATCCCACCAGGTGTTGGGGTCCTGCTCGGCAAAACCTGGCTGAGGGCTGGCAATGGCCAGCTCTGACTCAGGGTGCGACAGCGCACCGAGATTTTTGCCCGTGGCGCCATCAATCACCGAAAGTTTGACTGACGAGCTGCCGACATCGATACCAAGAAACAACATAGAGTTCTCTAGAGCAATATAAGTGTTATGAAAATTTGGCTGTTAACAGGTAATACTCAAGCGGGGGCATCCAGGCTTTCGCTTACTTATTAATATTCCGACAATATAGCTTATTGTCTAAACGACAACAAGAGATTTAGACGAAGAAATTTACACGCACAAAGCAAACTATTTAGCCCGCTTTTGCCGCGAACTTACCCCCTATTGCTAACAATCCCCCCCGGGCAGGCCTCGACCCAAACCGCAAGGGCTTATACAATGCCGGCAACTTGGCGTCTTTTGCTGCCAAAAATAACGAATATGTACCAGGTCAATCCTTGAGGAGCACTCAGTGTCCGAACCGACTAGCGCCAATCCCAATGCTCAACTGGAGCCGCTTAATCTGCCGCCCAATGTGATTAAGGCGCTATCCATCGACAACCTGATTTTTGGTTTGGATCACGACGAGCTGAAGATCCTCCTGGTCAAGCAGACCGACCCTATGCACCAGGGTAAATGGGCCCTGCCCGGCGGCTGGATTCGCTATGACGAAAACCTGCGCGATGCCGCCTATCGCCTGCTGGAAGAACTCACCGGCATCCGCGAGCTGTTTCTGGAACAATTGAAAACCTTTGGCCGCGTCGATCGCTTCCCCGCAGATCGCGTAGTGACCGTGGCCTATTACGCGCTGGTTAGCGCCGAGCACTTCTCGCTGGTGGCCGGCCAGGCGGCAGCGGATGTGAGCTGGCACAGCGCCAACAAACTGCCCGAGCTGGTTTATGACCACGCGGAAATTATCGAGCATGGCCTTAAGGTGCTGCGCCATCAGGTGTGCCACCAGCCCATCGGCTTTAACCTGCTGCCGGAGAAGTTCACCCTGCTGCAACTCCAGGGGCTTTACGAAGCCATACTCAACACCAAGCTGGATAAACCCAACTTCCGCCGCAAGATTATGAAAATGAATCTGCTCACCCCCTGCAACGAAAAACAGCAGGGCGTACCCCACCGCGCGGCCAACCTCTACCGCTTCGATGATGAAGCCTATAAACACCTGACAGAATCAGGTTTTGCATTTGAAATCTGATTCATTAACAAAAATAAGCAAAGTTTAAAGCGCGGCATATAGTCACATAAACCATATTCAATTAGACTGCCGCCAGGGTGCCAACCGGCATCTGGCGGTCAGCGCGCGCAAGTGCTCCCGCCACAAGTTCTGTGCTATGTTCCAACCCGCCCCAAATGCAGCTGTTTCCCCTTCACTTTTAGGGGGCCATCAACTGCGCCCAGGCTCAACACCAGGGGACGCCATCTAACAAGGCGGCGGCGGGCTCAGAGGTCATAATTTCAATAACAGGAAAAACCATGAATAACTCAATCAGCTCCAACCAGACAAACATGGGTTTTGTCGTTCTGATTAGCCTGATCGCCACTATTGGCGGATTTTTGTTTGGCTACGACAGCGGTGTAATTAACGGCACTGTAGACGGCCTGCAAAAAGCCTTTAATTCCGACTCCATGGGCACCGGTTTCAGCGTTTCCTCCATGCTGCTCGGCTGTGCGCTGGGCGCCTTTTTTGCCGGTCAATGGGCCGACAAATTTGGTCGCTGGACAGTACTGGTAGTGTCTGCGGTGCTGTTTATTATCTCCGCCTGGGGCTCAGGTATCGCCACCGATTCAGCGGTATTTATTGTATTCCGCGTCATTGGCGGCCTGGCGGTTGGCGCTGCCAGTATTATTTGCCCAGCCTATATCTCTGAAGTGGCGCCCGCCCAATACCGTGGCAAGCTCAGCTCCATTCAGCAGATCGCGATTATTTCCGGCCTGTTTTTCTCCTTCCTCAGCAACTACTTCCTGGCCGATTCCGCCGGTGGTTCTACCGCTGTATTCTGGGGTGGCTATGAAACCTGGCGCTGGATGTTCTGGATGGAACTCATCCCTGCCGGCATCTTCCTGCTGGCGCTGTTCCTTATCCCCGAGAGCCCACGCTTTTTGGTTGCCAATGGCAAAAATGACAAAGCCAAAGTGGTACTGACCAAACTTTACGGCAGCAAGGCTGACGAAAAAGTTAAAGAGATTTACGACACCCTGGCCCACGACCACAAACCCAGCTTCCGCGATCTGGTCAACAAAACCACCGGCAAAATTCGCCCTATCGTCTGGAGTGGTTTTGGCCTGGCCGTACTGCAGCAGTTTGTCGGTATTAACGTGGTTTTCTACTACGGCGCGGTACTCTGGCAAGCCGCCGGTTTCTCCGAAAGCGATGCCCTGCTAACTAACGTATTGTCCGGTGCGGTGAGCATTGGCGCCTGCTTTATCACCTTCTTCCTGGTCGACAAAGTCGGTCGCAAGCCACTGCTGTGGGTAGGTTCTATTGGCATGACCATCACCCTGGCGCTGGTGGCCTACGCCTTTGCCGGTGCGCCAACTGACGCCGCTGGCAAGCTGCAACTGTCCTCCGCCAATGGCCTGCTGGCACTGATCGCCGCCAACGTTTATGTGGTGTTTTTCAATATGTCCTGGGGCCCAGTGGTGTGGATCATGCTCGGCGAAATGTTCCCCAACCAAATGCGCGGTTCTGCCCTGGCAATTGCCGGCCTAGCGCAATGGGGTGCCAACTTCCTGATCACCTGGACCTTCCCCATGCTGCTCGCCTCGGCCATCGGCCTGGCTGGCGCCTACAGCATCTACACCTTCTTCTCGCTCTTCTCGGTGTTCTTTGTAATGTGGTACATCAAAGAAACCAAGGGCAAAGAACTGGAGCAAATGGAGGGCTAATTCATCAGCCGCCATTAACAAAAAAGCCACCCAAGGGTGGCTTTTTTTTATGCCGCTAGATTACCGGTTAAGCCAGCGCTCTGGCCATCTGCAGGCAACCGTAAATCCCGGCGCGACCATCTAACGCTGTGGGCACTATGTAGCTATCCAAATTGGCCAGCAGCTGGTCTGGCGCATAGCCGTTAATCAAGCGGGCAAAGGCCTGGCGAATCGCCGGAAAGAGGTGCGCCTGCTGCATCACCCCACCACCCAGAACAATTTTTTGCGGGCCGTAAACCTGAGTCAGGTTGACGCACATTGCGGCCAGATAAAAAGCCTCAAAGGCCCAGGCCTGGTGAGTCTTGGGAAAGGCCGCCGGGTTAGCCTGCCAGCGCTGCTTGAGCGAGGTGCCAGAGGCCAGCCCCTCCAAACAGCCCTTATGAAAGGGACAGCAACCTGCGTAGTTATCGCCCTCGGCTTGCGGCATGAGCATATGCCCTACTTCCGGGTGAAATTGGCCCTGCAGCAAGCGGCCATTCACCACCACGCCCGCACCTATGCCTGTGCCTATGGTGACATAGACAAAATGTTCACAACCTTTGGCCGCGCCCAGCGCCATCTCACCCAGGGCTGCGCCGTTTACATCTGTCTCAAAGGCGACAGGCACATCCAGCGATTGGCCGAAATAGTCGCGCACCTGGGTGCCACTCCAGCCGGGCTTTGGCGTCTTGGTAATGGCGCCATAAAGCGGCGATTTGGGGTTTAATTCGACCGGGCCAAAACTGGCAATACCCAGGGCCGCCAGGCTGCGGTTGGCCGGTAAATAATGCTTAAAAAAGTCGCGCGCGCTGGCCAGTGTCTGCTCGGGGCTAGTGGTGGGAAAGCTGGCTTCGGCCAGTAGCTGATTGGTTTCATCCGCCAGCGCGCAGTTAAATTTGGTACCGCCGGCCTCAATGGCACCAAAAACTTTACCCGAATTGGTGGTTTTACCTGGCACAACTAGCGCTCCTGTTTAAGCTAAAACCTGGAATAAAAAAGCGCGAGTGAAGCTCGCGCCAAGCTCTGGTTAAGAGAGAAAAAACTCATGCGACTCAGGCGCAACTGGCAACAACCTTAAAGAACCAACCCACACCTGAAACACCAACTTATTAAATCACTGTGAATTAGTAAGAGCAAGTGCTTTCGCTAAACTTTTATCCGCTAAGCGCTTGGCGGCATCACCAATTAGGCGAATAAAAAAGGGGCCAACT
>CBIMZH010000308.1:0-4251 GCA_966248255.1 uncultured Cellvibrio sp. | reverse complement strand
GTAGTGAAAATTAAATTAAACCGAATGTAATCAACCATGACCACACAAGATACCAATCCCCCCGTCCTGCAACTGAAAGGAATACACAAAATATTCCCCAGTGTGCATGCCCTTAAAGGCGTGGACTTCACTCTGCGCGCGGGCGAAATCCACGCGCTGCTGGGTGAGAACGGCGCTGGCAAATCCACCTTAATTAAAGTTATGACCGGCGTGTATCAACGCGACGGCGGTGACATTTTGCTGGATGGCCAACCAATTCACCCCAGCAACACCGGCGATGCCCAGGCACTGGGTATTAGCACCGTGTATCAGGAAGTTAACCTGCTGCCCAATCTTACCGTTGCGCAGAATCTGTACATGGGCCGCGAGCCGAAGCGCTTTGGCCTGATTAACTGGGGCAAGGTCAATCGCGATGCGACTGAGCTGCTCAAAGGTTACGACCTGGATATAGATGTAACCCAGCCGCTGTCGAGCTATTCCATTGCGGTACAGCAACTCATTGCGATTGCGCGCGGTGTGGATATTTCAGCCAAGGTATTAATCCTTGACGAACCCACCGCCAGCCTGGATGCCGATGAAGTGCAATCGCTGTTCCGCATCATGCGCGACCTGCGCGCCAAAGGCATAGGCATTGTCTTTGTTACTCACTTTTTGGATCAGGTGTATGCGGTCTGCGATCGCATTACCGTATTGCGCAGCGCCGAACTGGTGGGCGAATTTGAAACCGCCACCCTGAGCCGCCCGGAATTGATCGGCCATATGCTGGGTAAAGAATTGGCCGCGCTGGAACACAGCAAGCCCGCCAGTCAGGACGAAAAAGCCGGCGAAGCACTGCTCAGCCTTAAGGGTGTTGGCCGCACTGCCAGCCTCTCGCCGATTGATATTTCGGTTAAAAAAGGCGAAGTGCTGGGCCTGGCCGGTCTCCTCGGCTCTGGCCGCACCGAGCTGTGCCGTTTGATTTTTGGCGTGGATAAAAAGCACAGCGGCAGCGTGACCTTTGCCGGTGGCGACGTGAACTTCGGTTCACCGCGCGAGGCGATTACCGCCGGTATGGGTCTCTGCCCGGAAGATCGCAAGCACGACGGTATTCTCGGCCAGCTGTCGATTCGCGAAAACATGATTCTCGCCCGCCAGATCAAACAGGGCTGGTGGAAGTACATTTCGCGCAAAGAGCAGGAAGAAATCGCCAAACGCTATGTAAAAGAGCTGAGCATTGCCACTTCGGATATCGAAAAGCCGATTGAGCAATTGAGCGGCGGCAACCAGCAAAAAGTGATTCTCGCCCGCTGGCTGGCGGCCGACCCGCAGCTGTTGATTCTCGACGAACCCACGCGCGGTATCGACATAGGTGCCCACGCCGAAATCATTAAATTGATTCGCAAACTTTGCGATCAGGGCCTGGCCCTGGTGGTGGCCTCCTCCGAACTGGAAGAGCTGGTCGCCTTCAGCAGCAAGGTGGTAGTGCTGCGCGATCGCAACAAGGTTGCCGAACTCACCGGCAGCGACATCAACCCAGACAGAATTATGCAAGCCATTGCATCCGCTTAATTTGAGGCAGCTATGAATTTGTTTAAAAACCCCAGCCTGCGCCGCTACCTCTGGCCCTGTGCTGGCCTGGCGCTACTGTTAATTGTTAACGCCTTTGTCTCCCCGGAATTTTTCCATGTGGAGTTTAAAGATGGCCGCTTTTACGGCAGCCTGATCGATGTCCTCAACCGCGCCGCGCCTGTGGCACTGCTGGCCATTGGCATGTCGCTGGTGATCGCCACTGCCGGTGTCGATCTTTCCGTAGGTTCGATTATGGCCATCGCCGGTGCCGTCTGCGCTCTGGCCATTACCCAGGGCGAACACAGTTTGGCTTTTGTGATTTTTGTTGGTCTGGTGGCTGGCTTAATTGCAGGTTTAATCAATGGCCTGCTGGTTGGCTATATGAATATCCAGCCGATTGTCGCCACGCTGATTTTAATGGTGGCCGGTCGCGGTATTGCCCAGCTGATTAACGAAGGCCAAATCGTCACTTTTGATAACGCCACCTTTTCCTTTTTAGGTACCGGCGATTTCCTCGGCCTGCCCTTCCCGGTGGTGCTGGTGATTATTACCTTTGCCTTGGTGCAATTGCTCACTCGCCGCACCGCCTTGGGTTTGTATATCGAAGCCGTGGGTGCCAACCCTTCCGCCAGTCATTACATGGGCCTGAATGCAAAAGCCATCAAGCTGAGTGTTTACGCCGTTACCGGCCTCTGCGCTGCTGTAGCCGGCATGATTGTCACCGCCGACATCAAGGGCGCCGATGCCAACAACGCCGGCCTCTGGCTGGAGCTGGATGCGATTCTCGCGGTGGTTATTGGCGGCGCTTCGCTCGCCGGTGGTCGCTTCTCTATCGCCCTGGCAATTATTGGTGCGCTGGTGATTCAAACCCTGAGCGTCACCATTATTCTCAGCGGCATATCGCCCAAATTTAACCTGCTGATTAAAGCCCTGGTGATCATCCTGGTACTGCTGATGCAATCGCCCCGCTTCCAACAGCAGCTGGCAAAATTAATGGTGTGGAAATCTCGTCATGCTTAATCGTAAATATATTCCGCTGGCAGTGACCTGCAGCCTGTTCTTTTTGCTGTTTGGTGTAGGTGCCATTAAATTTGAAGGCTTTGGCAGTGCGCCAGTGTTTTTCAACCTGTTTACCGACAACGCCTTTTTGATTATTGCCGCTGTGGGCATGACCTTTGTAATTCTCTCCGGCGGTATCGACCTGTCGGTGGGTTCGGTGATTGCGCTTACCGGGGTAATTACCAGTGTGCTCATCTCCAAATATCAGTGGCATCCACTCCTGGTATTCCCAGTGGTGCTGGCGTTGGGCACGGCCTTTGGTGCCTTGATGGGTGTAATTATTTACGTCTACAAAATGCAGCCGTTTATTGTGACCCTGGCGGGTATGTTTTTCGCGCGCGGCCTGGCTAGCGTTATCAGCGAAGAGTCCATTCCTATCGAACACGAGTTTTACAATCAGGTATCGGCTTTTGGTTTTGAATTGCCTGGCGGCGCCTGGCTGGGCACCTCCAGTATTATCGCGCTGGTGGTGGTTGCGCTGGCAGTGGTCGTTGCCCACTTCACCCGCTTTGGCGGCCGCGTCTACGCCATGGGCGGCGATGCCAACTCGGCCGCGCTTATGGGCATACCCGTAGCCAAAACCACCATCAGCATCTACGCGCTTAACGCCTTCCTCGCCACCCTGGCAGGTATTGTGTACAGCTTCTACACCTTCTCCGGTTACTCACTGGCAGCGGTAGGCGTGGAGCTGGATGCAATTGCCGCGGTAGTTATCGGCGGCACCCTGCTCACCGGTGGTTACGGTTATTTGATTGGCACATTAATCGGTGTGTTGATTATGGGTGTGGTGCAAACCTACATTTCCTTCGACGGCACCCTGAGCAGCTGGTGGACCAAAATTGTAATTGGCTTGCTGTTGTTCTGCTTTATTGGCTTGCAGCAGTTGCTGGTTAAAACTGCGCCTAAGTAAGCTATTCACCAACGCAAAAAAGCCCTCATTAAGAGGGCTTTTTTATTTCTCGATAAAAAATTAAAACGGAAACGCTATCGCCCTACCCAACCCTGCCCCTGACAAAATGCCAATACACAGAATCTGGGTCACTATATAAATTGGCAAAGACCACTTAAGCACTGAATGCACCCGCTTGAAAATCAGTTTGTCCATAATTACTGGTGTAAGCAGCAAGCCATAAATCGACAGCAGGATTTATGTTCAACCTTATTTGCATTATTAAAATGAAAGTTCCGTTTTTAGCCTAGTGCTAATCAGCCCCCTAACACACAAGTGCAAGCTTTACAGTGCTAGCCACTTAGGATTTAATGCTGTGCCAAATAAGCGCTGCGTAGCCAATCTACTCGACGCTTTAAGGTGGACTACAGGCATATATAATCAAGGAGTGTTTCATGTATAAAATAATATTTTTAGCCGCCTTTTTATTTTCGTTTTCATTTTCAGCCGCTCAAGCCAGTAGTAACCCTATTGAATTACAGGTGAATGCCTCACTAAAAGAGGAATTTAACAAACCTGTGCCCGAGCTTTATGTCTATTCCGCGCAAAACCATTGTCTTTTACATAGCTTGGGCTTTGCTACCGAGGGCATCTTAAGCGCGCAGCTGGATGCGCAACTGCTGCCGCAAAAGCAATCCCAATACCTGCCCAACGGGCAAACCCGCCAAGAGTTTCTTGCCCAACTAAGTGAAAAA
>CBIMZH010000307.1:0-4253 GCA_966248255.1 uncultured Cellvibrio sp. | reverse complement strand
TCAGCTCTTTTTGGGTTTTGCGGTCGGCCAAACGGCCAAATACATTCTGGTTGATAAAGCGGGGGTGCTGCGCCAAGGCATGGGTCACCAGGGTTTCTGGCCACTGCTCGCGCTCGGCGGTGACCAGATCCTTGGCGGCCAGGGCAGGGGCCTGGCTCTCGTTAATGTCTACCGGCTGTACATCCAGCGCCAGTGGCATGCCTGCGTGTTTCAGCATGGCGCCCAACTGGCCTGCACCCAATACCCAAATGCGTTGACTCATCGACCGGCTCCGCTTATTGCTCGCGTGGATCTGGATTGTCCAGCACAGACTGGGTCTGCGCCTGGCGGAAAGCTTCAAGTTTAGCGGCCAGTTCGGCATCGGTCACCGCCAGAATCTGGCAGGCGAGCAGGCCGGCGTTAAAGGCGCCCGCCTGGCCAATGGCCAGAGTGCCCACAGCGACGCCCTTGGGCATTTGCACTATAGAGTAGAGGCTATCCACACCGCTCAGCGCCTTGCTCTGCACCGGCACGCCCAGTACTGGCAGGCGGGTGTGTGCAGCGACCATACCTGGCAGATGCGCGGCGCCACCGGCTCCGGCGATGATCACGGCATAGCCGTTATCCACCGCAGACTCGGCAAATTCAGTCAGCTTTTGCGGGGTGCGGTGCGCGGAAACTACCTCGGCATGGCACTCAACGCCCATCTGCTCAAGGATCTCCACTGCTGCCTGCATACAACTCCAATCGCTCTTGGAGCCCATAATTACTGCGACTTTTCTTGCCATACGCTTGCCTGCTATCTATCTACTCTAAAATTGGGGGTCTGGTTCAGAAAAATGGCGCGCATCTTACCATAAAACTGCTTTTTGACTAAGGTTCTGCTGGCTGGCGTTATTTCACCAATGGCGTGGCATTACTTGTTAAAAAAAGGCGTGGCGTTGCTTAGCTTTTCACCGCACCAATAGCAGTGGCTGCGCTGGCTTTTCACCGGCTTGCTGCAGCTGGGGCATTGGCTGGCCTGGGAAACTGTCAGCCGGCCGTCCCGGACCCCATCGCGCAGGTCGATTTCGGTCATTTTGCGCTCCAGGTCTGCATCGGTCATCCCCTGGTGTTTAAGCAGCTCCCACATGGCCTGGCAGGCCAGGCTGAGTTGCTGCACCTGGGCCTCGAGCAGTTCAGTTCGATGATCCGCGAGGCTTGCCTTAAGGTGTGCCTGATTGGCACTGCGGGTGGAGCTGCTGATTTGCAGTTGTTGCAGTAAGTCCCAAAGCATAGTGATCCTTTTTCTTGAGCCGGTAGCTGCCAATAGGTGAAGAATATAGCGAGTTGCTGCCGCGCTTGCCTAGTTGTGAAGACATTCGCTCGGCTAAGGGGGGAGTGATTGTTTAGGGTAGGAGAGCGTAATACTGTGTACTAGTACCCAGTGGCTGGAATGCTGGATTGCTAATATGTCAGATATTATGACATGATCCTGCCTGGTTAATGTCGACATAAAAATAATCTAACCAGCGAGTTTGCTAATCCTGAGCTTTGCCATAAGCCCAGGTATCAAAGTTAATTCGATCAACCCTTGGATACTTCAGTATTCGTGCCGGACACGAGAAGGAACCTGAACAACTGGATTGGTTGATTTGTCATGCTTAAATTTTATCGAAACGCCGGTTTGACCCTGGTTTTACTTGTGGCGATTAGCGCTCTGCTAATTTACGCCGGTTGGGTTAGCTCGCGTCTGGACGTAGCCCTGTTTCCGGCAAAAGACCCGCGCTTTCTTTGGGCCTCTGCCATAGAACCGAAAACCCCAGTGGGCAAAACCCAGATGCTGGTTAAAAACCAGGTAGGCACCCTCGAGTACCAATTTTATTTGGATGCAGATCAGCCTTATCCCTATACCCATTACTCTCTGTATTTTGTCGATCCTATCCAGAGTTTTGTTCAGCTGGATTTGCGCCCCTTTAGCCAAATCAGTTTTAAAGTTCAATGCGATCCTAAAAATGTATTGATGCTGGTGCTGTTTAGCTTTGACGACAAGGTAACCAAGCTAACCAATATGGAGAGTCGACGCGTTTCTTCAGCAGCTTTTTCCTGCGACAGCAACTGGTCCGATGTAAGTATTAATCTTACTGACCTGGATACACCTCAGTGGTGGTTAGGGCGCTATGGCTTTGCATACAGTGACACTGGCTACCAGTTAAATAAAACCATGGGTTTCGCCTGGGTGAATAGTTTACAAAGTCCGCTTAATACCCAGTCTCATGTGCGACTCACTGATATTCGTCTGGAGGGTGTCGATAGGCATTACTTCTATTTAATTCTGGGGGGATGTTTCTGTCTTTGGCTTGGTTGGATTGTTTGGCTGGTGGGCTACTATGTGCAGGTGCTAACGCTGGATATCAAGGCCAGAGTTAAACAGGATCAGCCATTACTTGCCTACAAAAAGTTGTCCATTGAGCCGCAAAAAGATAAAGAAAAGAGTGGGCTGCTGCGCTATCTGGCTACCGAGTACACCAATCCTGAATTGAGCTTGGAAATGGCGGTGGCGAGCCTGGGCCTTAATCGCAACAAAATCAATGAGCTGCTTAAAGAGGAATTGGGGCTGACGTTTAGCAGTTATTTGAATAAATTGCGCCTGACCGAAGCGGCGCGCCTGCTGGCTGAAAACGAAGAGGCCAATGTATCCGAGATTGCCTATTCAGTGGGTTACAACAATGTCTCTTATTTCAACAAGCTGTTTAAACAGGAATACGGTTGTGCGCCAAAAACCTTTAAACAACTCTACCAATCACAAGCGATGGCATAGCTGCCAGTGTTGATGTTTTCTATTAAAAAATCGCTAAAAAAATTTCGCTAACTATCCCAAGTTAAAAAACTTGAGTCGGTCTTTTTGTGTAATCGGTTAAGGTGCTTTTAGGCGCCGATTCGGCTTAAACAAATAGCACAATCTCTGCAATTTTTTGCAGTCTGCAAAGAATCCTTTCAAAAATACAATTCGCTGACCTGGCTACGCTTTAGTCTCGAGGGGCGCGCTGCGCACCACTCGCGATATGCGTCTGCTTTCCGGTACGCCTTTTTGTCATTGCGCAAAATGAAGCCTTGCCGGGATTGGTTGGGGTATGGTGATTCCCTTCCTAAAAAGCCGACTCTGGTTTTTATAAAAAGCTTGCGACTAATGTTATTGGCCAGGCGATCCGGGTGGGTGTTTTATTCATCCTCAAGGAGATCAGAATAATGATTAAGCAACATCAAACTAACGCCAGTGTCTGGCAGAGACTCAAAAGTAATTCACAAAAACTGGGCTTGGGTTTGGCGGCGAGCTGCCTCTGCGCAAGCACCTGGGCAAGCTGCAGCTATTCGGTAGATAACGAATGGAATAGCGGCTTTGTGGCTAGTATTACCATTAAAAATGATACGGGTGCTTCAGTCAGTAATTGGAGTGTCAATTGGCAGTATGCGAGTAATCGTATCACCAATAGTTGGAACGCTAATTTTTCTGGCAGCAATCCTTATACTGCAACCAATATGAGTTGGAACGGCAGTATTGCTGCGGGCCAATCGGTGAGTTTTGGATTTCAGGGAGATAAAAACGGTGCCAGCGCCGAACGCCCAAGTATCAATGGCAGCCTTTGCTCAGCTAGTTCATCCAGCTCCAGTATTGCCAGCAGCTCCTCTTCCAGCTCAGTAGCGAGCAGCGTGTCAAGCAGTTCTTCCAGTAGCTATTCTGTGCCGGCCAATAATTTTGCGCAAAATGGTGGTGTGGAATCAGGCTTGACTAACTGGGGCGTAACTGCCGGATCGCTCGCCCGAGTCACCAGCGATAAACACAGCGGCGCGGCCAGCGCTCTCATCAGTGGCCGCACCGCTGCCTGGAATGGCATTACCTTTAATGTTGGCAGCCTCACCCAGGGCAATGAATATGAAGTCGCTGTCTGGGTCAAGTTGGCGGCAGGTGTGGCGGATAGTGTTATTTATTTAACCGCCAAGCGTGAAGATGATAATGATAGTTCAACCTACAACGAATACACCCGGGTTGCGTCTATCACCGCCTCGGCATCTGAGTGGCGCTTGTTGCAGGGCTATTACTCCCAGTTGGGTTCCACCGCCTTTAAGCATTTTATTATCGAATCGGCGGACACCGGTGCCAGCTATTACGCGGATGACTTTTCCATTGGCGGCGAGGTGAGCTCCACTTCCAGCGCCAGTAGTTCAGCGTCGACTAAGAAATTTGTGGGCAATATCACCACCTCGGGTGCGGTGCGCAGTGACTTTATAAATTA
>CBIMZH010000306.1:0-4257 GCA_966248255.1 uncultured Cellvibrio sp. | reverse complement strand
GTCGCCTGCCCGCCGCTATACGGGCAGAGCCGGTCATACCCGGGCGAAATCTGGGGTTGGCCTCAAGCATATTGGCCTGGGCACGAAAGTAGTTGCGCCCCTGGCGCAGCTCGCTGATGGGGGTAATATCAGTCAGTTCCAGGGTGAAATCCTGATCTGGCAGGCTGGTCAATTTAACCCTTAGCGACTGGCCGGGTGTCACCGCGGAAATATCCCGCTCATCAATAAAAAGCAGCAACTTGTAGCCCTGATCGGCGGCTATCTCAAACAGGCGATCCCCCTGTTTAACCGGGGCGCCCAGGTTTTGCGTTATATCTTCAGAGACAACTATGCCCGCCACAGGGGCGCGCAATTGAATCCGCTGCAGCTGCTGTTCAACCAGTTCCAGCTGGGCTTTCACCTGCTCCATCTGCGCCTCGGCTATAGCAGCTTCAACCCGCTCAGCTTTGGCCAGGGCGCGGTCGTAGGTCTGGCGCTGCTGATCAATATGGCTGAGCAGTTTGCGCCGCTCCAGCTGCAAATCCTCAGCCTTTAACTGGGCCAACACCTGGCCCTGGCTCACTTTGTCGCCGGGGCGACTGTTGATCTCGGCTAAAAAGCCATCTTGAGGGCTGACCAGCAAATACTTATAAGCGCTGTGCAATTGCACATCGGCATTGACCTCATAGTCGCTGGGGATAAACAGCGCCACCACTAAAGCCAGGGCACCAGCCAGGCCCAGCTTGGCCAGGGTGCGTTCCGGCCCAAGCCAGGTTTTAAGCCTGGCCAGCAGCGATTTACCCATACGCCGGTACCAAGGGCTGTCGGCTTGCAACTGCAGGCGCAGCAGCTGGCCCGCCAGATAAGCCAAGCTATCCAGATCCCTCAGCGCCTGATCGCCGGTTGGCGGCGCCTGGGCAAATTCGCACACCACTACGCCCAGAGCTTCCCCCTTGGCCTTCACCAGGCGCGTGTCGACTTGCTGCAACTGCTGTTGCTGCAACAACTGGCCATGGGCTTTTAGCAACTGGTCGGCAGCAGGTTCCACAGCGGGATTTAGCCGCAGATCCCGGCCCTGGTCCCAGGCCTCGTACATCACCTGGCGCAACTGCTCCATAGCCTGTGCGCGGGGGTCAAAATTGGCGGTAAAAGAGATGGCCTCCAGCTGCAGCCGACGGCCACGCCAGAACCCCAGGCTGACCCGACTGGCGCGCAAACGGGTGGCGAGGAAATTGACCAGCGCAATAGTACTGGTGTGCGCCGAGGTTTCCTGCAGCAGGCAGGACACCAGATCCATCGCCTGATCGCTGGTGACTGGCCATTGGCCAGTTGAATCTGCCAAATGAACGGCGGAGTTGTCGCTCTTCTCTGGTAGGTTTGCAGCTTGCGCCTCAGATTCCAGCAACTGCATAAACTGCAACCACTGCTGGCCGGTATGCAGGCTGGTGAGAATTTGTGGCAGCTGTTGTTTGGCGGCAGACTCTAGCTGCAACACCAGCACCCCCCAGAGCTTGGCGTCCACTTTAAGCGGGCTGGCCACCAGGGTTCGCTGCTCATCCAGTGGCTGTAGATGCAGTCGCCCCTTGGCCAGTGCGGCAGTTGCTGCATCTCGCCAGGCGGTGTCCGACTCGGGGATTGTGTTTAGTGAAGATGATTGCGTCTCTGCCGCTGGCGACCATTGGGCCAACAATTGCGGCACAGATATTTGTGGCAACTCAGGTTGCTGATGGCGATACAGGCTGGCGGCCTGGATCTGCGCAATCAATTGACACTGCAACCTCAGCCACACTTGATAAATAAGTTCTGCTGACTTCATCGATAGAACTGTAATAAGTCCAATTTTTTTAAGATTATTTTCATCCATTATTGCTCATGTCAGCGGATTCGCCATTAATCGGCCTTATCCCCTGCCCCAGGTGAGCTGTTCAGATACTAAACCAATGAAGTTTTAAGCGCCAGCCGCCGCTAGTTGTGCGGGATTTCTTGAAGGGAAACCAAGTCAAAAGTCGCACGTTTTTTATTCATTTTTAGTTGATAATTTACCAATTTGCGCCAGAATGGCGCGCTTTTCTTCATTGGTTGAATTCCCCCAGCGGACAATTTGCGCAAGGCTGCGGCCGCAGCCCAGGCAGATGTCCATCTCATCCAGACAGCAGTTGCGCACACAGGGTGAAGGCACCTCGGAGCCACTGTGCAATTGTTGTTCAAGTTGTTGATTTTTATCAGGTAATCGAGTCATTTTTAACTGCCTGCATAGCCATCGCCAATACACCAAATTGAACTTAACAATTTTGCCTCCATAGTGCTATTAGCCTATGATGCCCGCCAATTCCCATTTTGCACCTAACCTATTGATAAGGACTCTCCTATGAGTGATGTTCAACACCATCGCCTGATTATCCTCGGCTCTGGCCCCGCAGGTTACACAGCAGCCATTTACGCCGCGCGCGCCAACCTTAAGCCAGTGGTTATCACCGGTATGCAACAGGGCGGTCAATTGACCACCACCACCGAAGTTGAAAACTGGCCAGGTGGTGTACACGATCTTCAAGGCCCGGATCTGATGGTGCAAATGCAGCAGCACGCTGAGCGCTTTAACACCGAAATTATTTTCGACCATATTCACGAAACAGTGCTGACCGAGCGCCCTTTCAAGCTGATCGGTTCCAATACTTACACCTGTGACGCACTGATTATCGCCACTGGCGCCTCCGCGCAATACCTTGGCCTTGAGTCAGAGCAGGCGTTTATGGGGCGCGGTGTGAGCGCTTGCGCTACCTGTGACGGTTTCTTCTATCGCGATCAAAAAGTTGCGGTTATCGGCGGCGGCAATACCGCTGTGGAAGAAGCGCTTTACCTGTCCAATATCGCCAGTGAAGTCACCCTGATTCACCGCCGCGACAAGCTGCGCTCAGAAAAAATTCTGCAAGACAAACTGTTTGCCAAGGCGCAAAACGGCAACGTTAAAATTATTTGGAACCACCAGTTGGATGAAGTGCTGGGCGATGACTCAGGTGTAACTGGCCTGCGCATAAAAAGCACCGAAGACGGCAGCATTCAGGAAGTGCAAGTGGCTGGTTTGTTTGTTGCCATTGGCCACAAACCCAATACCGATATTTTTGAAGGCCAGCTGGATATGAAAGATGGCTACATCAAAATTAAGAGCGGTTTGGAAGGTAATGCCACAGCCACCAACATCCCCGGCGTATTTGCTGCGGGCGATGTGGCCGACCACATTTACCGTCAGGCAATCACCTCTTCCGGCGCTGGCTGTATGGCCGCACTGGACGCCGAGAAGTTCCTCGACGACCTCTAATAGGCCAGCCTGTAAAGGCGCTGTTAGATCCATAAAAAAGCCGCTAGCAATAGCGGCTTTTTTATTTAGGCGGGCTGTTTAAGTGGCGGACAGTGAAATGACTCTTTAATTTCATCGCCATCCAGTGAATGTAAATGCACGTCAAAGCCCCAGAGGCGATGCAGATGCTTTAGCACCTCCTCGGTAGACTTACCCAGAGGTTTGCGATTGTGCATAGTGTGGTGCAGAGTCAGCGAGCGATCGCCGCGCACATTCACATCATAAATTTGCAAATTGGGTTCGCGATTGCCCAGATTATATTGCCCCGCCAGAGATTCGCGCAGCTTGCGGAAGCCCTGCTCATTGTGAATCGCATCCACCTGAATTTTTTCTTCACGGTCGTCATCGACAATGCTAAACAGCTTTAAATCGCGCATCACCTTGGGCGACAAATACTGCTGGATAAAACTCTCGTCTTTAAAGTTCTGCATAGCGAAATGCACAGTCTTATTCCAGTCGGCACCGGCAATACTCGGGAACCATTGGAAATCCTCTGCGGTCGGGTTTTCGCAGATGCGGCGAATATCGGTAAACATGGCATAGCCCAGAGTGTAGGGGTTAATGCCGCTAAAATAGGGGCTGTCGTAGGATGGCTGCGCAATGACCGAGGTGTGCGATTGCAAAAACTCAAACATAAATCCATCGGTAACATAGCCGCGATCATAGAGCGCATTTAACAGGGTGTAATGCCAAAAGCAGGCCCAACCTTCATTCATCACCTGAGTTTGCCGCTGCGGATAAAAGTACTGGGCGATCTTGCGTACAATACGAATTACTTCGCGCTTCCAGGATTCCAGCAGAGGGGCGTTTTTTTCCAGAAAGTAAAGAATATTTTCCTGCGGCTCGCGCGGGAATCTAGGCGCAGATTTAGCCTCGTCTTCGGCATGAGCTTTAGGGATAGTGCGCCAGAGATCATTTACCTG
>CBIMZH010000305.1:0-4260 GCA_966248255.1 uncultured Cellvibrio sp. | reverse complement strand
AAAGGCGCCGAGCGGCACCTCTATGGCTTGACCCTGGCCGTGCTTGAACAGCTCAACCGAATTGTACTTGTAACTGCCTTCATCGCCCGCTTGGGAGTAAACCGGATTAAAGTTGCGCGCCTGAAAGCGGATCCCCAGGGTTTGGGGACTGGTGTAGTTTGCCCAGATTTTAACCTGGCTAAAGTGCGACAGGTCGGTGCCCTGGGTATTGGTGCGCGACAGGTTCCAGGTAACTTCGCAATAGGGCCAGGCAAAATCCGAGGTGCGTATATCGCAGACGAGAACCAGCTTGCCATCGCGCTGGATAATTTTCGCGCTGGAGTTGCCTTGATTGGAGCGGTCGTCAATCGCATCCATAGGGAAGAGCGGGTTGTTATCAATCCGCAACACACGGGTAAAGGACAGCGACTGAAAAGCCACGGCGAGGATGCTTATAACCAATAAGCCTCCTACCAGCCGGATTTTCCAGCGTTCAGCAGTTAAAGTCATGAATCTTGAACCTTATTATTAACCCATAAAGTAAAGCACAAATTTTAAAGTTGGCGCATAAATTTGCAAAAATTTCAGTTCACTTTTGGGCTCTGACGGCCTGGTCTATAGCGTCTAAAAGCCCTGCGCTATCGCGATCTTCACCGAGCTGCCAAAACATAATGCCGCCCAAGCCCAGGCGTTTTGCATAGTTGACCTTTTCCGCTACCGAGCGGCGGTCGTCAAAACTGGCAAAGGCCTGGCGCTGGGGGTTGTAGGCATAGGGGGCTTTGGCCTGGTCATCCCACCCATACTGCCAGCCGGCGGCCGCTGCCAACTGCTGGGGGAAGTCCTTAAACCCTGGCCCAGGGACATGTACGCCCGCCTGATACAGGCCCTGATTGTCAGGCTTTACCTGCTCCCAGGTGCGCGCATAAAAGGCGGCGCCTATTACTATTTTGTGGGCTTCAACCCCCAGGCTCAGCAGGCCTTTAACGCCCTGATCTGTGGATTCAGGCTGCTGTGCTGTGCTGTAAAGCGCGCTGTGGTGGCCAGTGGTTTTGCTAAAACCGTTGACCAGGTCGTAACTCATCAGGTTGACCATATCCACCAGCGGCATCACCGAAGCCCAATCCACTGAGTGGTGCAGATATTCGGCAAAGCCACCGGCGGCAAAGCTGATTTGGTAACTGCTGCCCAGGGTTTGGCGCAGGGTTTTTACCAGCGCGCTAAAGTGGTTTTTATCCTGGCGGTTGTAGCTGTGGCCCGGGAAGCCTGCAATGGCGGGGTACTCCCAATCCAGGTCTATACCGTCGGTGTGGCTGGTTTGCAGAAGGGTGAGAACTGACTGGGCAAAGGCCTGGCGGTTTGTCTCGCTGCTAAAGACCTTGGAGCAGGTTGCGCAGCCTCCCCAGCCGCCCAGTGAGAGCATGACTTTTAAACGGGGGTGTTGCTGTTTGAGGGCCACCAGCTGCGCCAGTGTCTGCTGATCGCCGGGGCCATCAAAAGCCAGCTGGTTGCCCTGCAGGTGCAGAAAACTGTAAATCACATGGCTGAGTTGGCCGAAGTTATAGCGCTGCAGGTCGCTGCCATCGCCAGCGTAATAGGCAATAACCTTAAACGCATCGCCTTGAAGGCCAGCCGCTTTGGGCTGGACAGCTGTTGAATTGCAACCATTAACAACTAGCGCCAGGGCAAGGGCACCCAGGGCAAACAAAAAACGAAACATTGGCTAATCCTCGTGATTTTCCGTTATTACCTCAGGTTGCGTTTGTACCAATGCAGCCTGTGTCGGTTGTTGTTACGAGTGACTAGAACAGAGTAGGGTCGCGGCCATTCTACGGTAAATAACGCCAATGCCCGAGTAATTTTATTAATCTATGGAATGCCTATAATGGCGCCCCTGTTTCTGGACGGCGCCTCTATTTCTGGATGTTGCCGCTATTGCTGGTTGGCCGATATGTTTTTAACTCAAGATGACTTAACCCTGGTGAGTTTGCCGCAGCTAGCGGCCGCCGCTAATTGGCAGGCGCAATACCGGCTGATTACCCAATGGGGCAAGCTGGTGGCGGCCAAGCCACAAATTCGCCTGGCTGCCAATGTGATTAAAGGCTGCGAACTGCCGGTATGGCTTGCCCATCAACTCGAGGCGGGGCGCCATCAATTTGCCTTTGATAGCGACAGCCGGGTAATTAATGGCCTGGCGGTGTTGTTACTTGCCCAGGTAAATGGCAAAAGCGCAGCGGACGTTGCTGGCCTCGACCTGGAGGCAGAGCTGCGCCAGCTGGGTTTGGACAAACACCTGACGCCCTCGCGCAACAATGGCTTTAAGGCGATTATTGCGCGGATACACCAGCTATTGGCTGAGGTGTAATTGAGGTTTGGGCTGCTGGCGCTTCAGCGGCAAGTGGCCAAGCCGGTGGCAGTGGTGATATGGCGCAGCTGGATGTCTGCTTTTTGCTCTGCAGGCTAGCGCTGGTGTTGAGCGAGACGCGATAAATCTTCAGCTCGCCAAAGCGCGGGTTGGTTTCCGGCTGCCAGCTGCCATCGATCAACTCAATGGCTTTGACGCCCAGCCTGTCCAGGTCATCCAGATCGTAGTAAAAACCCAAAAACGCTTTGCTGTGATAATTGGTTTCGCAGTTGCCCTGCTGGCCGTAGACGCTCAGCTGCGGGTCGGTATGAATACGCTGGTAAAAGGCCAGCTCCAATTGCTGTAATTCGGCGATGCACTGGCCCGAGGTCGCCTGAATTGTGCGCGTTTTTCGCGGCGATAATATGGCTTTGCACAAAGGGTAATTTTTATCCCCGCTTTTAGTGACACGGCCCTGATAACTTGCCTTATCCGGGTCGCGCCCGCGTAGCAGGCTGGCGATTTGCTCCTGCATATTTTGTTGCAGGGCGCCGCCGTGCCAGGCCAGTACGGCATCGCGCTCCAGAAATTTTCGCTTGCCGGCGGTGAAAATATAATTGGCACAACTGGACAGACAGAACTGGTGAACCTGTACATCCAATTGTTGGTCGACCAGCCAGTTGCCAAAGGCGCGGCCCACCGACAGGCTGCCGCCGCCGCTGGTGACGATCAGACGCCTGGGTTTGGTGGCGGCTTTGGCGTACAGAGATTTGAGCTGGTTAAAGTATTTGGCTCTAATGTCGCCTTTGTAATAGAGGCTATCGCCCTCCAGATAAACTTCGGTTTTAAGCGGGCGGTTGCTGGAACAGCTGGCGCAGAGCGCTGCGCAGAGGCAAATCCAAAAAATCATTTTTTGCATGCTTTGCCCCTTATTTTACTGGCTGGGTTCAGCTGTTTTTATTGAGGAACCGCTCTATCGCCCGGGTTGCGGCGAGGAAGCCGAAGGTGCCGGTAACCATCACGCTGGAGCCAAAACCGCCAGTGCAATCCAGCTTTACGCCGTCCTGCAAATGCTGTTTGGTCTGGCAGACGCTGCCATCCGGTTTGGGGTAGACCATCTGCTCATCTGAGTGTATGGCGTCAACCCGGAATTTGCGATTTGGATCCCGGGAAAAGTTGTGGTGGCGATATAGCTGAGTGCGGATTTTTTGCAGCATAGGGTCGCCCTGGGTGTGCCCCAGGTCGGACACCTGCACTCGCCGGGGGTCGCGCTTGCCACCGGAGGAGCCCACGGTAACCAGGCGCACCTTGAGCGCCAGACAGTAGGCCACCAGCGCCGCTTTAATATGCGCCGCGTCCATACAGTCCAGCACTACCTGATGCTGTTTGCCAATTAATTCGCGCAGATTGTCGCGGTCGATAAAATCCTCAATCAAATGCAGGCGAATTTCCGGGTTGATATCGCGCAAGCGCTCGGCGATCACCTGGATTTTAGCCTGGCCAACTTTGGAGGCCAGGGCGTGGGATTGGCGGTTGGTGTTGGTGACGCAGACCTCATCCATCTCGATCAGGGTGAGTTCGCCCACCCCGGAGCGGGCCAGGGCCTCGGCCGCCCAGGTGCCTACGCCGCCCAGGCCAATCACGACAAAATGGGCGCGGCTCAGGGCCGCGAGCGCCTCCTGCCCGTATAGGCGGGCGATGCCGCCAAAGCGGTTGAGGTAGCTTTCGGTAAGGCCATTTTCGGAAAGATGGCTGGAAGGTGTATCTGATGACATAAACCTGACTCAGGGAAAAAGCAGGGCGTTTTAGCCCAGATGGCATTCAAGTGCAAGCTGACAAGTACACCAGTGACTGGCTAAGGGTTTAATTGCAGCTATGCTAGATTCAATCGGAATTAAGAATCGTAAAATATAAGTATGAGTAGTATTGGAACCTCCCCG
>CBIMZH010000304.1:0-4277 GCA_966248255.1 uncultured Cellvibrio sp. | reverse complement strand
ATATAAAGCCCAGTGTTGCGCTGCCGGAATCCCCCATAAATATTTTGGCTTTGGGGAAATTCCAATACAGAAATCCCAGGTTGGCAGCCGCAATGGCAATTAGCAGCTTGCCTTCGGGGGTGGTGCTTAGCTCGGGGGTCAGAATTAAGGTGCCAATACAAAAGCTCAATGCTTCCAGTCCCGCAATGCCGTTTATTCCATCCATAAAGTTATAAAGATTGGTCATCCAGATAGTGGTGAATATTCCCAGGATGAAAAACCCCGTTACGGCTATGGGGTTATAGTCTTGGGTATCCAGTTGCAGCAAGACTAGGATTGCCGCCGCAAATTGAATGGCGAGCCGCCACAAAATCCTTACATTCAAAATATCATCCAGCAGGCTGATGCCAAAAACGGCAAGTGCAGCCACTGGCCAGCTGTAGGCAAGGTGCTGGTGTGCGTTTTCCGCGAGGAGCCTTGTGAGCAGGGTGGTCACGAGAACTGCGGCAAAAATAGCTATACCCCCGGCTCTTGGGGTTGGATTGCTGTGGGAGCTGCGCTGGTTTGGTATATCCAAAAGCTGTTGGCTGCCTTTGCGAATCAGCAGGTGGCAGCCGCCAAAAGCAATCGCGAGGCTGATAAAGATCGGAAATAGGTTTTCGAACACGGAGCGCCCCTTTTTAAAGTCGCGCCAGTTTAAATGAGCTTGCTCGGACTTTTAAGGAAAATTGCTGTGTTTCAGAATGGTGCCAAAATATATGCTGTGTAATTTTTTGGGGCTAAATATCGAGAAAATATCGGCTAAAATTATTTAACCAATTGAATATAAATATAAAAATTAAAGTGGATTAATTTTTGCTTATGCGAGATTGTCCGTTAAAATCAGGGATTTTAAACGATTAAACGCACCAAAATGGGCTTGCTTAAGAGGGCTTGGCGCTCCTTTAGTAAGTTATTTGCATTTTTCCGTGCGATTTTGGACAGAAAAAGTTAGTTAGATATAAAAATGAGGCGCTCATGAAACAGCTGAACATCAAGTTCGGGAAATTGGCAGGCTTGGGGTTGTTGCTGCAATCCAGCTTTAGCCACGCCGGGGAAGCGGCACTAAACCAGGCTAATACCGCCTGGATGTTAACGGCCAGTGCATTGGTATTGTTTATGACTTTACCTGGGTTGGCGTTGTTTTACGGTGGTCTGGTGCGGGTAAAGAATATTTTGTCCGTACTTATGCAGTGCTTTGCTATTGCCTGTCTGGTTTCCGTATTGTGGTTGATTGCCGGTTACAGTTTGACCTTTGGTCAAGGTAATGCCTGGATAGGGGATTTATCCATGCTGTTTATGGCAGGTATTGGTGAGAATAGCCTGGCTGGTGATATCCCTTTGAGCCTGCACGCCATGTACCAAATGACCTTCGCCATAATTACACCGGCATTAATTGTTGGCGCATTTGCTGAGCGTATGAAGTTCTCATCTATGTTGATCTTCTCGGCACTCTGGTTGTTTGCGGTGTACATTCCTGTGTGTCATTGGGTCTGGTCCGAATCTGGTTGGCTATTCCAAAAAGGGCTGTTGGATTTTGCCGGCGGTACAGTCGTTCATGTGACGGCAGGTGTGGCTGCACTGGTAGCTGCTTTGGTACTAGGCAAGCGTCAAGGCTTCCCGACAACTGCTATGCCGCCACACAATATGACTATGACAGTCACTGGTGCAGGCATGCTCTGGGTGGGTTGGTTTGGCTTTAATGCCGGTAGTGCCCTGGCGGCGAATGGCAATGCCGCTATGGCGATGTTGGTAACCCACTTGTCTGCCGCTTCTGGGGCATTGTCGTGGATGGCGATTGAGTGGATCAAATTCAGAAAGCCCAGTGTTTTAGGCATAGTGACAGGAATGGTTGCCGGTCTGGGCACTATCACCCCTGCCTCGGGTTATGTTGGCCCAGCGGGTGCTTTAATCATTGGGTTGAGTTCCGGTGTGGTTTGTTTTTATATGACCCAGATGGTTAAGCGGGTATGGAAAATTGACGACTCGCTAGATGTATTTCCAGTGCATGGTGTTGGTGGGATTATAGGTACCATGTTTGCTGGTGTTTTCGCATCTACCCAATTGGGCGTATTCAGCGGTCAGGGCTTTGCTGCTGGCGTAAACACCATGGGCGAACAACTGTGGATTCAGGCAATTGGTGTGCTGGTTACTTTTGTCTATACAGGTGTAATTACCTACATCCTGTTGAAGCTCACCAGTCTGATTACCGATGGCTTGCGTGTCACTAAAGAAGAAGAAACCGTAGGTTTGGATTTGAGTCTTCACGAGGAAGATGGATACAAACTCTAGCAATAAAAAAGCCCCGCAACGCGGGGCTTTTTTATTGGTTTAGGGGGCAATACACTCCAGGCATTTTACGTAAATTCCTTGTTTGTCCTTAAGCTCGCCAAGTGTGTGTATGTGTTTTAGCAGGGGGCTTAGCTCGCTTATCTGGCCTAGCCCGGACCACTGATGAATTAGCGATTTAGGTGCAAGCATACTGGCGTTGCTCTGTGTGAGTTCACGCAAAAACGCTTCTTTGGGCGAAAGCGGGCGTTCAATCAGTTGCACGTCAAAGGATTTTAATCCGGCCTTTTCTGCTGCTGCTGCCAGTGTGTCTTCGAGCGTGCCCAGTTGATCCACCAGGCCTAATTCCTGCGCTTTTTCTCCCGTCCAGACGTGCCCCTGCGCAATCGCGTCTACGTCTGCCAGAGGCTTGTTGCGGCTCTCTGCCACCAGGCGAATAAAGCGCTGGTAGATATGATCCACGCCAAGCTGCACTATAGCGCCTGCCTGGGGTGACAGTGGGCGGTCCAGGCTCATGCTGCCAGCGAGATCGGTGGTGCCCACCCCATCGCTATTGATCCCAATTTTTTCCAGCGTTTTTTCCAGCGTGGGGAATGCGCCAAAAACGCCAATCGAACCGGTGATGGTTGTCGGTTGCGCCCATATTTGATCGGCGGCAGTGGACATCCAATAACCGCCCGAGGCCGCCAGGCTGCCCATGGAAACATAAACTGGAATGCCCTTATCGCGCAGGGCGATAATTTCTGCGCGAATAATTTCCGACGCAAAGGCGCTGCCACCGCCGGAGTCCACACGAATGACCAGAGCTTTAATGCTGTTGTCATCTTCAACCTGGCGAATGAGTTCGGCAAAGCTGTCGCTGCCGATTGCGCCATCTGGCTGGTAGCCGTCACTAATCGTACCTTCCGCAACTATAAGCCCGACTTTAGGTTTGCTTGATACCTGGTGCTGACGCACATCGGCGAGATAGGCCTTGGTGTCCACGCCCTGGTAATCATGGCTGTCGTCTGCAGATTTCCCTGCGGCTTTTATCAGCAGTGCTTCGAGTTCGCGGCGGCTCACCAGTTGATCTACCAGATGTGAATCCAGTGCCAGTTGGGCAAAGTTGCCCCCGGCCTGCGCCATTTGCTGATCGAGATGGTTAATAAATTTAGTCAAGCTATTGGCTTCCAGTCCGCGCGCCGATTCCACCTGAGTGGTATAGCTGCGCCAGAGCGAATTCAGCCAGGCGCTGTTGTGTTCGCGTGAGGCATCGGACATGTCATCGCGTAAATAGGGCTCAAGATAGTCCTTGTATTTGCCTGAGCGAAAGGCGTGAACATTTACGCCTAGCTTGTCCAGTGCTGTTTTGTAATAGGAGAGGTAGCGACCATAGCCAGTCAGCGAGATCTCTCCCATGTTGTGCAAATAAATTTCATCGGCAAAGCTGGCCAGATAATATTGATCCTGGCTGTAGGACTCGCTGGCCGCGATGATTTTTTTGCCGCCGGCTTTAAAGGCGTTCAGCGCTTGTCCTATCTCATTCATTTTGCTCAGTCCGCCGCCCAGAAGTCCGGCTGGCTCAAGCACTATCAGTTCAACGCGTGGGTCTTTGCTGGCTTGGTTGATTGCGTCTACCAAATCGCGCACCAGGGTTTCGCTCTCCTCCGGGTTTTCATCGCCCAGCAGCATGCTGGTTGGATCCATATAGCTGCGCTGATCCACCAGAACACCGGTGGGGGCCAGGCGCAAGGCGAATTTTGCCGGCAGCGGCTTGGGCGCGCTTGAGCCAAGTGCGGCAAAAATAACAATGACAATCAGTAAAAAAAACAGATTGAGAATGGTGTTGCGCACCCAGGTGATACTGCTGCCCAGTATGCTAAAAAAGCGGCGCACCAGGCCCGGCTTTTTCGCTGGGGGCTGGCTGTTATTTTGCGGTTTGGGTGGTTCGTAATAATCGACAGACACAGCGGATTCCTTGTTGCAGTGAA
>CBIMZH010000303.1:0-4298 GCA_966248255.1 uncultured Cellvibrio sp. | reverse complement strand
GCGCGCCCTTTGATTTGTATAACCGCGATGCCTCCCGCGGCCTTAAGTTGTATGTGCAGCGCACCTTTATTATGGATGACGCTGAACAGTTCCTGCCGCTCTACCTGCGCTTTATTAAGGGTGTGGTGGATTCCAATGATCTGAGCCTGAACGTCTCCCGCGAGATTCTGCAAAAAGACCCCAACATTGACTCTATGCGTTCGGCACTGACCAAGCGCGTGCTGGATATGCTGGAGAAAATGGCTAAATCCGAGCCAGAGAATTACACCAAGTTCTGGAAAGAATTTGGTCAGGTAATGAAAGAGGGCCCGGCGGAAGATTTTGCCAACCGTGAAAAAGTAGCCAAGCTGCTGCGCTTTGCCTCAACTAACACCGATAGCCCAGAGCAGGATCAATCGCTGGATGGCTATGTTGAGCGCATGAAAGATGGCCAGGAAAAAATCTTCTACATTGCCGCGGAAAACTTCAACACCGCCAAGAGCAGCCCGCACCTGGAAGTTTTCCGCAAAAAAGGCATCGAAGTGCTGCTGCTTAGCAACCGCGTTGATGAGTGGCTGATGAGTCACCTCTATGAGTTTGAAGGCAAACAATTCCAGGACGTAGGTAAGGGCGAGCTGGATTTGGGTAAGCTGGACACAGAAGAGGAAAAGCAGGCTCAGGAGAAAATCGCCGAAGCCAAAAAGCCGCTGCTGGAGCGCGTAAAAACCGCTTTGGGTGAAGAGATCGCCGAAGCGCGCATCACTCACCGCTTGACTGATTCCCCCGCCTGCGTGGTGGTGGGCGAGCAGGATATGGGAGCGCAAATGCGCCGTATTTTGGAAGCTGCGGGGCAAAAAGTACCCGAGACCAAACCGGTATTTGAGCTTAACCCTGAGCACCCGCTGGTTAAAAAGCTGGAGCTGGAAGCGAGTGATGCCCGCTTTGCCGACCTGGCCCATATACTGTTTGACCAGGCCAACCTCGCTGAAGGTGCTCAGCTGCAGGACCCGGCGGCCTATGTGGCGCGCCTGAACAAGTTGCTGTTGGAGCTGAGTAACTAAGCGCAGACAGCCGCTGGTTTCGCAAAAGACCTTGGTTATACTGACCAGGGTCTTTTTGTTTTAGGCTGCAATTTTTTCTACCGCGAGTTAATGAATTATTGGTGATAGCTATGGAATTTACCCAGCGCGCTCTGCCCGCAAATAAGGCAATTGCTTTGGTTGCCCACGACAACAAAAAACAGGATTTGTTGGCCTGGTGTAAAAAGCATCTGGCCGATCTGCAGGTTCACAAACTTTATGCCACAGGCACTACCGGCAATTTGATCGAACGGGAAACCGGCTTGGCGATTAATAAACTTATTTCCGGCCCTATGGGCGGCGATCAGCAGGTGGGCGCGCTTATCACCGAGGGCAAAGTGGATATGCTGATTTTCTTTTGGGACCCCTTCGAGCCTATGCCTCACGACCCGGATGTAAAAGCCTTGCTGCGCGTGGCGGCGGTGTGGAATATTCCGGTTGCCTGTAATCAGGCGTCGGCCGATTTTATGGTGACCTCCAGTTTGTTTAAAACTGAAGCGCCGCGCCTGGTGCCCGACTACCAAGCGTATCTTGCTAAACGCACTCAGCTATAGTGTGCTAAATCTTTGTGTTCTTAACTCGAGTTCGGGGCTCTAAATGTTAATCAACCGCTTTGTCCAAGTACAAACTCACGTTGATTATTGCGCGCTGGAATTTCCCGATCGCTAAGTGTTTGGCTATGGCATGGACTACCAAAATTTTTGGCGCAATGCCCCGGGCATTTTTGCCCTTAAGGAGTAACCCTAAGTGTTGGCAATTATTGGTGGCTCGGGGCTGAATAATTTCCCCGGCGTAAACCTGGGTGAAAATATCCAGCTGGATACGCCCTATGGTCCGGCATCCAGTGGTTTGATAAAGGCCGAATACCAAGGCTGCGAGTTTGTCTTTTTGCCTCGTCACGGCCAGGGGCATAAGCTGGCACCCCATCAAATTAACTATCGCGCCAACATCTGGGCGCTGCATCATCTCGGCGTTACCGAGATTGTGGCGGTCAATGCTGTGGGTGGGTTAGCCGCTAACATGGGGCCGGGCGCGCTGATAATTCCCGATCAAATCATCGATTACACCCACGGCCGCGAGCAAAGTTTTTTGCTTGAAGTTGAAGGCTATGTCAATCACATAGATTTTACCTTTCCCTATTGCCAAACTCTGCGCCAGCGTTTGCTCGCGGCTGGCGCAGCCTTGAATTTAGCCTGTGTCGATGGCGGCACCTATGCCTGCACCCAGGGGCCCAGGCTGGAAACTGCTGCGGAAGTTAAGCGTTTAATTCGCGATGGCTGTGAGCTGGTGGGTATGACCGCTATGCCGGAGGCGGCGCTGGCGCGGGAGCTGGGGCTGAATTACGCGGCAATATGCCTGTCGGTTAACTGGGGGGCTGGGCTTGCCGAGGGGGAAATTGACCTCTCGTCCATAGGCCAGGTGCTTGCAGCGGGCATGAAAAATATACAAAACCTGCTCATTTGGAGTCTTCGTTCACGAAATTGAACAAAGTTTCAGCAAAAAGTGCTCGCCTTATGCGTCAGTTTTGTTAATATCTGTAAGCGTCAAGTTTTTAGTTCTAACAACTTGTCTTTGGATTATAAATCAGTCTAAGCACTGAGCATCGGCGAATGGAGTCGAGCAGATAAAAATAAAGCTATAGAGCTATGAGGTGTTTCAAATGGCAGATCGCGAAACTGGTACCGTTAAGTGGTTTAACAATGTCCGTGGTTACGGATTTATAACCCGCGGTGAAGGCAGTGAAGACATATTTGTTCACTACCGCAATATACGTGCGGATGGTTACAGGTCACTGGCCGAAGGACAAAATGTCGAGTTTATGTTGCAGCAAGGCGACAAAGGATTGCAGGCCGAGGATGTGGTGCTGGTAAATTAAATCCACCCAGGCAATAAAAAAAACACCGGCTCAGGCCGGTGTTTTTGTTTGTGCTGCGACAACTTGCCGCTAGGGATTTGGGTTGTCGCTGGGCAATAGATCTTGCGCAGCATCTGTTGCTGAGCCGCTTGCCGCATCAGTTGCTGAGTTTGTAGCCGCTGCTGAGTCGCTGCCTGGATAGTAGGGCACAATTTTTATGATGACACCCAGCAGCGGATGATCCAGATAATGGACTTCGCGGCTGCGCATGTCTCGCTCCTGCTTCATCAATACAATTCGGCTGGGTATAAAGGCCGGCACTTCCTCTTCAAGCGTGATGGGCATTGCCTCACTCTGCTCAGTCGCAGTGGAAAAGGGTTCGCCCTCAAGGTTTGCTGAAAGCATTTCACTGGCCAGGCTGGATACTTGTTTCAGGTTGGGGCGGGCGGGTAATTCCGGCCAGGCACTCTGTAGTTCACTCTGTGCGTCGCTCTGAGATGTCGTGGCGGCAGCGCTATCACCCATAGTGCTTGTAATAGTGCTTGCAGTTGCTACAGGTGAAAAATCCGTAAGCCAAAGATTGGTCACTATTTTCAAATAGGTGGCCACACTCAAATTAATGCTGCCCTCCAATTGATAGTGCTGGCCAAAGCTTTGGCCACCATAGACCAGCAGGTTTTTGGCGTTTTTGCGGCTGCCGATAAGCTGGCGCCAGGCCTGATGAAAAAGCACCTGGTATTTGGGGTTTTGCTGCAGGCGTCTGGCCTGATCGTTAAGGCTGTATTGGCTGCTGGGTAATTGCCAATAGGGCTCGCGAGTAAAGTCTGGCTGAGCGGCTGGCGTTGGTGGAGCTACTGGCGTTGGCTGAGTTGCCTGTATCGGCGCACTGGCGTCACCGTTGAGTGGCTGAGTCTCAGTCGTCGCGGTAATTGGCGGTGCCAGGGGCGCGTTTGGGTCTTTAAGTTCGACCCAGTTGCCCGGGTAGCGCAACTTTATATCTTTGGGCCATGTTTCCTGGGTTGATGGTGTCTGGCGCGCGAAGACAATCATCTCCACCTGATACCAGCCTTCGTGATTGCTTTTGGCAAAGGCCAGGGGGCTGGAAAGGCAGGCCAGGCTCAAAGAGGCTGCTATGAGTTTTTGCAGCCGGCGAAACGGTTGTACTGGGCTGGGGTGCATGTATCAAATCCCTAGTAAGGCAGGTGCCTGAGCGATTAATGTGATTTAGGTTGAAGATAGTCCAGCAGATCGTTAACGCTTTGCAAACGTTTTTCGCTGGATTCCAGATCCAAAGCAAACTTGAGTCGGCTGGCGCCCTCGAGTTTATAAACGCGCGGCTGGCTTTGGACCAGCACCACGGTAACTGGGTGGTGTATCAGTTGGAG
>CBIMZH010000302.1:0-4326 GCA_966248255.1 uncultured Cellvibrio sp. | reverse complement strand
GCGGCGTCGGCCGAATTACTTTCGACTCGGTCGCCTCTGCTTTGGCGAGTGACGCCGGCTTTGCGCTGGGTTGTGCGCCGGGCATAGGGTCTTTGGCCTGGGCATTGCCCGCCGGTGCCAGCGGCAAGCCAGTCAAACCGCCACTGGCCACAGAGCTGGCACTGGCCTGGCTGCCAGGCGCCTGCGCCGCTGGCGCCGAAATTGCCGCCGCGGAGGACTGCGCCTGGCTGGCCGCCGTTTGAAAGGGCAACGCCAGGGGAATAGTGATGCGTTTTTCCTCGGCACCAGCTGTTAAGGATAAAAGCGCCAGGCAGCTGATAAACAATTTGCCTGGACGGGTCCCGCGCGACCGCAAACCTAATGCGCGGAAAAATTGGGTGAATGGCATAGCCTTGGCGATAGGTCTCTGAACCGGGTGCAGGGCACGCGGCAAATTAATTAGCTGTCTTGGATTTAAATAAGCCTATTACTAAATTGCCCATCCTTTGACGCAGCAACACGACTGCTCTTCCAGTGTAGCCAGTGGCAAAATTCCTGCGCTGCAGTGCAAGCGCGCGAATAAAGCGCAGCACACAAATAGCAACGCCACTTGTGGTGAAGGCTCAGGGGCTTAACCCGAGCCAACCAGAAGTGGCGTTTACGTCCCTGCACCTCGCCCTGGCGTATTTCTACCTGAGGGCGAGTGAACTGGCGCTGAACTTTATAGCGTTTTCATGTATTCCACCAGAGCCATACGCTCTTCTGCGCTCAGTGGCTCCATACCGCGCTGGTCGTGGATAGTGCCATATTCGTGGCCGCCATTCTGATTGCCAAAGCAGCGACCATCCTGTTGCGGCACCCGGCACTTGAAGCTGAAGCCGGTATCGAATTGGCTGCCGCCATAACCCTGGCTGCGGAAGCCTACTTTTACCGGGTCAAACTCGCGGCTGCCCACCACAAAATTGGCCGGGCGATACTCGCCTTCGTCCGCATCGCCAGCCTGTTTGGCAGGCAACAGCAAGTCGTAGAGGGTGGGCACTGAACCATTGTGCAGGTAGGGCGCCGTCGCCCAAATACCATTGAGCGAGCGGCCTTTATAAGCCACCAGCGAGGCATAGGGATTGGCGGGGGTGTCGGTGGCGTAATTGCCGGCCTTGAGACTGGTCTTGATCTCGTTATCGGCGAAGGATTTAGTCAGTACATAAAGCCAATCCAGGCCGCGACGGATAAAGTTTTTATCGGCATCCGGGGTGGCCACTACGCCCTTGGTGGCGGCGGTCAGCACCTGCACCACTGGCGCGCGGTTTTGCACCACCACATTGCCCGATGCGGGGCCTACATCTGTGGCCAGGTAAGTATTGAGGAAATTACCCGAATAGCCTGAGTAGTTAACGCTGTTGTGCGCCATGGCCGGGTCAGTGCCAACCTTGTCCTGTGCGGACATTTTGGCCACGACTATGCGGTTCCAGTCGGTGCGATCAATCACTTCATGGCAGCCCTGGCAGTATTCCGCAAACAGCGCGCGTCCGGCTTTGGCCAGCTCGGGTTTGACCTGCCACTCGGGGTATTGGGCGAAAACCTGGTTGGCGTGTTGCTGCTCAGGGCTTTGCTCATCTTTTTCTGTACAGGGTTTAAAGGGGTCTGAGTAACAGGTGTGCAGGCTTGGCCACACAGGCGAGGTCAGGCTCTTGAGGTGGGACTCCAGGCGCGACAGATTGACCAGGTCAATGGAGGATTTAAAGTCGATGACCTTGGTTTTTTGCGACTGACCAGTAATCCAGGCCGCCAGGCTAAAGCCAGGGTCCTTGGCCGTCCAATCGAGGATACCAAACACGCCGATCACCTCGCCGGTGTTACGCCCCAGCGGGCCTACGCCGCCATTGCCGGCCAAACCATTCCATTGCACATAGTCGGAGTGGGTGATATCCCAGAGGAAGGGATAGCTGACCGGGGCATTGGGTTCGTTAAAAATATTCTGCTTGATGCGCTGCATATCTTTAGCGCCCAGCGCCGGGTAACCTGGATCGCTGCTCATCAAGCGATCAATAATCAACGCAAACTGTTTGTCGCCAATAATGGTTTCGCTGACACCCTCCAGCACCTTGGCGACCTGGGCATCACTGAGCAGGTTTTGTCCGGTGGCGCCAGTGGTGGTGGCAAGCACCAGTGCCACCTGATCGCGATTGATCACATGCTCCAGCACGCGGTTGTAGATGCGACCAAAGGCATCCAGGCGGGCGTAGCCATACTTAACCTTGGAGTGGTTGATGTTGTTGTAGAGGGCGATAGTGGCAGTCCATTTTTTCAGGTCGGCCTCTACCTCTGGCGCCTTGCTGTAACTGTTGTTCAGCTCCAGCACCTTGGCGACAAAACGCTGGTGTTTTTCCGGATTGCTCTGTGCCGCCTGCATACTTTTCTGCAGGTTAGTGAGGAAGCCCACCATATCGGCCATGGCCGGGCCGCCGTCGATGCGAATCGCCTGGTTTTTGTAATTCACCTGACCGGTGTGACAGGCGGCGCAGGTGTAACCGATATAGTCCTTGCCCTGATACTCCTCTTTAACAAAGCCCACAGGCAGGCCGTCGGGGTTAAAAAAGGTCGGCTTTTGCGGCAGATAGCGGTATTTATCGATCAGGCTATTGGCGCGAAACGGCTGTTCCGAATCCGCCTGTTCCAGGGCGAGAAAAAAGTCATAGGGAATCAGGCCGGAACCCTGGGTGGTGTTGTAAAACCAAAGGCTGTCAGAGGCGCTCCAACCCTGGTCCAGGTAAATCGGCGTGGTGTAGTTTTCGCCAAATTCGCCCTGGTCAATGGCGAGGGCGCCGCGGTCCGGGTCGTCATCCCAGTGTTGGTAGGCTTTGCCTATGGCCAGCGCAATGGCCATGGCGATGATAATGAGTACCAGCGCGCGAAAAATAAAACGGCGTTTGCGCGGTTCACAAATATTCAGGACACTCAACAGGCCCATAGTGTTAACTCCCCTTTAGCAATTATCCCATCAGTAATTATTGAAACCTTGTTGCCAGGCCGCTGGACCCCCGTCCCCCATATACATGCGCGCTTGCGCCAGGTGCACTCAAGCCAAGGTATGTCTGCTGCACTGCTTAACAAATCCGGCTGCGCCCTTAAGATACCCGCTACCACCGCATATGCCAAAAATTAAATCGGCTTTTTGCTATGCTGGGCGCCGACTTGCAAGGCGCAGATCTAAGCATTAGTGTAAGCGGCGCCAGATGACGCTTGTCGCCACCGGCACCTGGCCCAGTGCCAGCCGAATTTATCCCATCGCGTTTAGTCCCCTTTAATTCCCCAGTGAGGAAACTTCCATGAAATTTTTGTCTGCGAGCCTGGTTGCCATCGCCTGCCTCACCAGCGCCTGTACCTTTGTTAAAGTCTCGGATCAAGGCAGCAGCGTGGCTGTGGCCAACGCCGCCAATGTGCGCGGTTGCGACAAGATGAGCACAGTGACCGTTAACGTAAAAGACAACTATGTGGGCTCCATGAAACGCGACCCGAAAAAAGTGTCGACTGAGCTGACCAATATGGCGCGCAACCTGGCCGCCAAAGCTGGCGGTAACACCATAGTGCCTGTGACCCAGGTTAACGATGGCAGCCAGGACTTCGCGGTTTACACCTGCCAGTAAGCCCCACGCCCGGCCCAACCGCCGGGCTTCTCCGCATTTTACGCCGCTGTTCTCCCGCCACCGGGGCAGCCTCCAGCCACTTCTGCTAGGGTTAGATTACCTAGTCACATGTTTGTAATAAAACTGCCATAAATTGGCGCCAATGTTTTCAAGCTTCGAGGTTCAAGGTGTCTGACGCCTATTTCAACCGCGAGTTGAGTCTGCTGGAATTCAACCGTCGCGTGCTGCATCAAGCCTATAACGCCGATTTACCCCTGCTGGAGCGGCTGCGCTTTCTGTGTATTTTTTCCACTAACCTCGACGAGTTTTTTGAAGTGCGCGTCGGCGGCCTGCTGGAAATGCTCGAGCGCAATGCGCCACCGACCCTGGGCCCGGACGGCCTCAGCCAGAGCGAAACCCTCAACGAAATTTCCCAGCGCGCGCACCAATTGGTGAACGAGCAGTATCAAATTTTGAACGAGCAGCTGATTCCGCTATTGGAAGAGCAAAATATTCGCCTGCTGCGCCGCGAGGAGTGGACCCAGGCGCAAATTGATTATTTAAAAAGCTATTTCCACAGCGATGTGCTGCCGGTACTCAGCCCCATAGGCCTGGACCCCGCGCACCCCTTTCCGCGTATTCTCAATAAAAGTTTGAATTTTATTGTGCGCCTGGATGGCAAAGATGCCTTTGGTCGCAACTCCGGCCGCGCCATAGTCCAGGT
>CBIMZH010000301.1:0-4330 GCA_966248255.1 uncultured Cellvibrio sp. | reverse complement strand
CGCTACAGGTTATGGATATGATGCTCGCCAAAAAGCGCGCTGGCGATCGCAAAACATGGCTGGAATCCAAAGGCAATCTGGCTGAAGTGGCGGTGTAATTTTTCCACTTTACCCACGCTGGGAATAAAAAACGGCGAGCTGAAAAGCTCGCCGTTTTTGTTTGTCGCTGGGCGTATAAACGCCTAGGGCCAATTTATCCCGCCTTGGCGCTAACTTCTCCGCCACAGTAATGCTTGAGGTAGTCATCATGGCGGGGTAGGGAGGAGGCGGTTTTACTGACCGCATTTTTTAAGCCTTGCATATTTTGAATCAGTGCAGCCTCGGGGATGCGATCCACTAAGGCATCGTAATTCGCCGGGGAAATACCCTGTCCCAACATCACCGCCAGCCAGCTGTGGGGCGTGAATAAATCATCGGGCGCGGCAATAACCCGGCCGCTGCCGCGAAAAATTTCCAGCTTGGCCGCTAGCGTATCGGGAATGGCCATATTGCCAACATAGCGCCAGAACTCGGAATCGCGTCGGCGTGTGGCGCTGTAGTGCAGCACAATAAAATCGCGCAAACGCTCATAGTCGCTGGTCATCAACTGGTTGTAGTGGGCAATTTCGGCAGTGTTAAAGCCGCGCCCTGGCCAGAGATTTATCAGCCGCTGAATGCCCACTTGCGCCAGGTGAATACTGGTGGATTCCAGAGGTTCAATAAAACCGCCGGCCAAGCCAATAGCGACGCAGTTTTTTTGCCAAAACGCGCGTCTGTGTCCAGTGCGGAATTTTAAGGCGAGAGGTGCAGTTAAACTCTCGCCTTCGGCACCGGCCAAAAGTTGCTTGTGCACCTGGTCTTCATCGGCAAAGGCGCTGGCGTAGACATAGCCATTGCCAGTGCGCGCCTGCAGCGGAATGCGCCAGCGCCAGCCGTATTGATCCGCCGTGGCGCGGGTAAATGGATCAGGCGTTCCGCTGCCGCGGGTGGACAGGGCCAGGGCTCGGTCGCAGGGCAGGTATTGGCTCCAATCGATAAACTCGCTGTGCATGGCGCCGTCAAGCAGCAGCGCTTTAAAACCACTGCAGTCAATAAACAAGTCGCCTTCAAGCTCCCTGTCGTCACTGAGTACAAGTGACTGGATCATGCCGGTATCCGGGTGTTGCCGGATTTGTTCAACCAGCCCCTCCTGGCGAATGACGCCGCGCTGCTCGGCATAGCGGCGCAGCAGCTGGCCATAGCGCGCCGAGTCAAAATGATAGGCGTGGCGCAGGGTAGATAAAATTGAATCCTGACCGCCCTGGGGCCGAGCAAAGCGCCCCAGGCGCGCGGCCATGGCGCAGAGGTTGTACTCGTTGATATCGTCCGCCTGGTCCGCGCTAATGCGCCCGGATTGCGCCAGCTTGTTCAGCCGCAGCCAGAGTTGGTGGAAGGCAAATTCGGGCGTGTCGCGGCCGTAAAAACCAAAGGGGTGAAAATAGCTGTGGCCCAGTTCCAGCCAGTCGACAAACTCTATACCCAGCTTAAAGGTGCCCTGACACTCGCGCAGTATGTCGTTCTCGTTTAAGCCGAGAAACTCATTGAATTCAATGAGCGGCGGGATACTGGCTTCGCCAACGCCGATGACACCAATGGTGTCGGATTCCACCAGGGTGATAGTGACGCCGGGCGGCGCCATGCGCGCTATGGCGGCGGCGCACATCCAGCCGGAAGTGCCGCCACCGACTATGACGACTTTATTCACCGCCAAGTTAAAGCCAGTTTCGCTGGCGCTTGTTCCGGTCATCTCTGTCCGCCTGCGGCGCTGCGGAAACCTCTGGCGACAACCTCCTCAATCAGGTCGCGGTGCGTCGGCATAGTTGCTCGCGCTTTTTGGCTCTGCTGGCGAATACTTGCAAACTCGCGTTGGGCATCCTCATAAAAACGCAGGGCGCCAGCGCGCGCCGAGATATCGGTTTTGAAGCCCATGCCATAGAGAATGTACTGCCAGCTGTTTTCATCAAAAATGTCGTGGCTGGCATCAACATCGAGGAATGAGGGCGGCCGGTGGCGCCATTGCTCCAGCTTGCCTTTAAGGTAATCGGAGATGGACTCAGGGGCGCGATTGTCGCGCCAGAAATCTGTATCTGTGCGCTGGCTTAACACATAGTGCAACTTGATAAAGTCGATCACATGCTCAAAGCGTTTGCTCATGGCATCGTTAAATTGTTTGGCCGAGCGCTCGTAGTCGCCCGACCAGGGAAAAAGGTTGCAGAGCATCAGTGCGGCCACTTCGGCGAAGCTGATGCCGGTTGCTTCCAGCGGCTCGATAAAACCCACCGACAAGCCGATACCGACACAGTTTTTGTGCCACTGAATTTTGCGATAGCCGGCTTCAAACATCAGCTTTTTATGGGGCAGCTCTGCTGCGGCTGGGCCTATGTAAGTTTTTAAGGTCGCCAGTGCCGCCTCGTCGCTGGTGTGCGCCGATGAATAGACATAACCCAGGCCGCGGCGATCGTGCAGGCCTATATCCCAAATCCAGCCAGCGTCTCTGGCGCTGGCATAGGTGCAGGAGGGAATGGGCGCATTGGGTTGCGCATAGGGCACTTGAATGGCGACGGCGCGGTCGCAAAAAAGTTGATGCTTGTACGAGGTAAATTCCGAGCCCAGGGCTTCGCCAATCAGGCGCGAGCGAAAACCGCTGCAATCAATGTATAAATCGGCACTGAGCTCGCCGTTCGCGCGCGCGCGTACCGAGGCGATAGCGCCCTGGTCATCCAGGGTCACATCATCGACTGTATCCACCAGTCGCTTAACGCCCATTTCCATAGCGCGACGGCGCACTACCTGGGCCAGTTTGCTGGCATCAAAGTGGTAGGCGTAATTGAGTGGCGCATTGTAATTGGGGTGGGTAATCAGCTTGGGTGCAAGCTTGCCGTTCACCACCTGCTCCTGCACTGTGCAGGCCTCTGCCCAGGGTACATCGCCAGCAACGCCAAGCAGCCAATAGGGCAGCAGGTCCATGTCGGTGTGCTGGGAACAAACTTGAAAGGGGTGAAAATAATTGTCATCCGGATACTCGCCCGGATTCAGTTTCCAGTTGTTAAATCTGATGCCCTGCTTAAAGGTGGCATCTGCTTCGCGTATCAATACGCTTTCATCCAGGCCAATGCGGCCCAGGGTTTTGCGAATAATGGGAAAGGTACCCTCGCCAACGCCGAGGATACCTATTTCTTCGGATTCCACCAGGGTAATGGCAACACCGCCAGGGGTGTCTGCTGAGAGCATCCGCGCCATATAGGCCGCGGTGATCCAGCCAGCGGTGCCGCCGCCAACAATCAGGACGCTCTTGGTCATCTCGTCATCTCCAACAAATCAGTCAAGTTAATTCAAGAGCGTCCAGCCTGGGGCTCCTTAATCCAGCCAGCGGCCTTAGAAGTCAACACCCAGGTGCAGGCTGATGCGACGATCAGTCACGAAGACTGCGCGATCAACATAGCGGCCATCCAGTATTTCCATCTCGGTTCGCTGATCTTCATCAAGGATATTTTGCACATCAAGTTTGATGTTCACATTATCCGTCAGGCGATAAGAGATGCTGCCATCCAGGCGACCAGTAGCCGAAGCATACACCGGCAAGCCAAACTGAATTTGCTCGTTGGTGAATGGATCGTTATAGACGTTGGTGGTACCTGAATCGTTTGTAGTGGTCAGGTAGCGATCGCGCCAGTTCCACGCCAGACGAGCACTGAACTTCTCATAATCGAACAGCAGCGTAGTTGAATAAGCCCACTTGGACAGGCCAATTACCGGCACATTGAGTGGATCACCATTGATGTCCTGAGCAAAGGCATTAGGTGACTCATTGTCGATATAGGTAAGGTTCATATCAACACCAAAGCCACTTAACCAGCCTGGCAGGGCATCAAAGTAAGTGCGTCCACCCAACTCGAAGCCGCGAATAATGGTGTCTTCTTTGGCGTTAAAGTTGGTGCGGCTGGTAATTGAGCCATCGAGGAAACTGCTGCCGCTAGAGCCATCAACCAGTTGCGATTGTGGGCTGTCTTCGCTTGAGAAGAAGTCGCTGGCGGTCGCCGAGAAGTTGTTGTAAATGATGTAGTTATCGATGGTCTTGTGGAACAGCGACAGATACACCGACGAACCTTTGCGTGGATACCATTCAAACGAGAGGTCGTGGTTCAGCGAAATTTCCGGCTCCAGGAAGGGGTTACCTGTGGTGTTGGTATAACCGGAGAAAATTGCAGGAATAGACACATCCTGACCTGGGTAGAGTGCCGCCAGTTCATCGTTGATGGGGTGTTCTGTGGTTTGCACCGCGGCAATACCCTGGGCGCGACTATCCGGATAG
>CBIMZH010000300.1:0-4352 GCA_966248255.1 uncultured Cellvibrio sp. | reverse complement strand
TAGTGGCGTGTGCGGCAGCCAGGCCAAAGGTATCTGTATAAAACACCGGGATAAAAAAGCCGGAGCGCCAGACGAAATTGGCCGCTGCGTCCCCCAGTGACTAGCCGATCTTCTCCCTGAGCGAGAGCTTGTGGGTAGAGTCTTGCATAGTTAAACCTCTAGTATGTTTTTATCGGGCAGCCGCAAACACGGATAAGGCATCCGGTCGTTGCTTCCCATTTTTGGTTTTAACTGGTTTTGTTGTAGTGGCTTGATCCCTGCCATTTTATTACAGCTCCCACGGCAGGCTCTTAGCTCCGCCGCTCTCTCACGGGAGGTCTAACTCGCCTTTGTCCGGCTGCGCGGTGAGCCGCGTCTTAACCGGGCAAAGGCGTTTTTTAAGAATTACTTTTGGCCGTTTTTATAGGTTTCAGCAGCCTTGAGGATTTCTGCGCGGGCAGCGTCAGCATCGCCCCAGCCAGACACTTTTACCCACTTGCCTTTTTCCAGATCCTTGTAGTGTTCAAAGAAGTGTTCAATGGCTTTTACGGTGATTTCGGGCAGATCGCTCAGCTGTTGTACTTTGCTGTAAATCTGGGTCACTTTGTCGTGCGGAACTGCAACGATTTTCGCATCTTCACCGGCTTCGTCGGTCATGTTAAGCACGCCGATTGGACGGCAGCGGATGACTGAACCCGCCTGCACTGGCTGAGGGAAAACGACCAGTACGTCAGCGGCATCGCCGTCGCCGCACAGGGTTTGCGGAATATAACCATAGTTGCAGGGGTAGTACATGGGGGTGCTAACCAGGCGGTCGACAAACAGGGCATTGCTGTCTTTGTCGATTTCGTACTTGATGCCAGAGTTCATGGGGATTTCGATAACGACGTAAAAATCGTCGGGCAGGCTTTTGCCGGCGGGTACAAGATCAAAGCTCATGGTGTCTTCCTAAGCGGGTTAAGGTAAAAACAGGCGGCGATTCTACCACAAGACAAAGGTGGCAATAGCGCCGCCAACCAGCAGTAAAATCGCGGCCAGCAGGCCCAGGTTGCGGCCGCTGCGGGGGGCCTCTGGTTCAATGCGGTTGCCCGGGGAGGTGGGGCGGGTTTTCCAGCGTTTGGGCTCCTGGCTCAGCTGCTTGCGCTCCACCGGCTTGGACAACTCCTCTATGGGCTTGCGCAAGCGGGTGCGGTTGGCATCGCTATCGGGCGCCACCAGGCGAAAGCTGTAGACGTCCATGCGCAAAATATCGCCGTTATTGGCGGTGGTATTGTCGATTTGAATTTCGTTGAGGTAGGTGCCGTTGGCGGAGCCCAGGTCTTTGATGCGCAGGTGATTGCCTTCAATGCGGATCTCGGCATGGCGGCGGGATAGGTGGGTGCCGGGGATAACTATATCGCACTGGTTGCCGCGGCCAATGACCAGGCTGGTCTCGGGGAAAATTACAAACTGCTTGCCCGATAGCCAGTTGCCGCTGGAGATTAGTCGCCAGGGGGCCTGCTGGTGTTCCTTGCCCTTTTCCGGCAAGCTGCGCGGGTCCAACACGATGATTTCATGGCTGCCAATGCGCACTATGTCGCCGGGTACTATTTCGCGCTGGGTGATGCGCTGGCCATTAACAAAGCAGCCGCTGCGGCTGTTGTTGTCCTTGAGGAAAAATTTGTCATTTTCGCGGATAAGTTTGGCGTGCACCGGGTCCACCGCCGGGTCGGCCAGCACCAGCTGGTTCTCGGTGGCAGTGCCAATGGAATAAAGCTTCTCCACCACCCACAGGGGCGGTTGACGTTGGTCTTTAAAATGAAGCTTTAGCATGCGGCTTTCCGTGTTTTGGCCGTGTCTTGGCTAATTAGAGGCTATGGCCCCTTAAACCCTTACCCTGGTGTACAAAATTACGTCTGTTTTTCACTGGATGGCCTCTAAAACACCTTATTTTGTAGGTTTAGACGCCGTTTCAGCCTGTGGAGTTCACTTAAGTGGATTCTATGTACTCAAAGTTTAAAGAGCAATCTTATGTCAGAAGCGCAAAACCCCCAGATTCCTGTCGCAAAGCATCGAGTTGTTATTCACTATTGCAATATGTGTCGCTGGATGTTGCGCTCCGCCTGGCTCGCTCAGGAGCTACTTTCCACCTTTGACGGCGAACTGGACGAGGTGGCGCTGCACCCGGGCACCGGCGGCGTGTTTCATGTCTGGCTGGACGGTGTGCTGATTTGGGACAGAGTGGCCGATGGCGGTTTCCCCGAGGCCAAGGAGCTCAAGCAGCGGGTGCGCGACTATCTCTGTCCCGAGCGCTCCCTGGGCCACAGCGATGGCCATAAAAAAGCTGACTGACTTTTGTAACCATTGCCCTGGCTGCTGGTCTGAATGGCGCAGCCTTTACTGAATTGAACCGGGCCAGCTGGCATAATAGCGCCCGCATTTCAGCTGCCTTTCCTCTGCAGTTTCGCCTTTGTGGCTTACTTGCCTGGCAAAAGCCCCTAAAAAATCTCAGGACTTTTCATGCAATTGATTCCCTCGCTCTACCGCTTCCTGGTTATTCAGCGCCCGCGCGCGCTTATGCTCGGTCTCTTGTTGCTCACGCTTATAGCTGGCTACGGCATGCGCTATATGAAGCTGGATGCCTCGGCTGACTCGCTCACTCTGGAGCACGATACCTCCATCGACTTTTACCGTGAAATCAGCCAGCGCTATCAGCACGGCGATTTTCTGGTGCTCACCTATTCGCCCAAGGCGGATATGTTTTCCGATGAATCCCTGGATACTCTCAAGTCGCTGAGCGATGACCTGGCCAAGGTGCCGGGGGTGGCCAGTATCAACTCGATTATCAATGTGCCGCTGCTGTACAGCCCCATGCGCCCCCTGGCGGAGCAAAAAGAGTCAACTCGCACCCTGCTTACCCCCGGCGTTGACCGCGCCATGGCCAAAGAGGAATTTCTCACCAGCCCTATCTACCGCAAGATGCTACTCAGCGCCGATGGTAAAACCTCGGCACTGCAGCTCAACCTGGCGGTGAATAACGAAGGCATAGAAATGGCGCGCCACCGCGACGCCCTGCGCCTTAAGCGCGATACCCAGGGTTTGAGCGAGGCCGAGCAGCAGGAGCTGGATCAGGTAGCTGCAGATTATCTGGTGTATCGCACCCAGGCCGCCGAGCAGGATGCCGCGCGGGTGCAGCAGGTGCGCGACATAGTCGCCAAATACCAGGGCAAGGCGCAGATCTTCCTCGGCGGTGTAACCATGATCACCAGCGATATGATCAGCTACATTCGCAGCGACCTGCTGGTGTTTGGTGCGGCGCTGGTGCTGTTTATTATTTTGATGCTGGCGCTGCTCTTCCGTCAGTTGCGCTTTGTTACTCTGCCGCTTACCGCCTGTCTGGTGTCTGTGATTTTAATGCTCGGCTGGCTCAGCTGGATCGACTGGCGGATGACGGTTATCTCCTCCAACTTTGTCGCCCTGCTGTTGATTATGGTGTTTGCCTTTAACATCTATCTGGTGGTGCGCTACCGCGAAATTCACGCGCAAAATCCCGACTGGGCGCAAGCGGAACTGGTGATGGCCACTGCCAAAGCCATGGTGGTGCCCTGCCTCTATTCGGCGCTGACCACCATAGTGGCCTTTATGTCGCTGATTATGAGCGGCATTCGCCCGGTAATAGATTTCGGCTGGATGATGACCATCGGCCTGGTGGTGGGTTTTATTATTACCTTCCTGGTGCTGCCCGCTGGATTAATGCTGGTGCCCAAGGGCGAGCCGCGCGATAGCGGCGACAACTCTGCCGCAACCACCATGAAATTTTCGCGCCTGGCTGAAGTGCACGGCGGCAAAATATTAGTTGTCGCCGGGCTGCTGGCACTGCTCAGCTTTTGGGGCATCAGCAAGCTGCAGGTGGAAAATCGCTTTGTCGATTACTTTAAAAGCGACAGTGAAATTCATGAAGGCTTAAGCGTGATAGATACGCAACTGGGCGGTACGGTTTCACTGGATATTATTCTCGATGCCGACCCTGAGGTGCTGGGCGCAAATCAGGATGAAGCTGCCGATGCCAGCGATGAAGACAATGCCTTTGGTGATGTTGAGGGCGATGTTGAAGGCGAAGCTGCCAGTGCGGATGAAGGCGATGCCTTTGCCCCGGTAGAAGATGAGGCTGGTGATGATGACGCCTTCGGCGGTGTGGAATCCGATCAGCCAGATCCCTTTGGTGCCGATGCGCACAAAGCGCAACAGAGCTACTGGTTTAGCCGCGCTGGCCTGGATCAAATCAAACAGGTGCAGGACTATTTGGAAACCATTCCCGCGGTGGGCAAGGTGCAGTCGCTGGCGGTAACTTACCAATTGGCGCAGGACATTAACAAAGGCAAGCTCAACGACTT
>CBIMZH010000299.1:0-4384 GCA_966248255.1 uncultured Cellvibrio sp. | reverse complement strand
TTCCTGCAACTTCAATAACACGGCTTCAAGAATATCGGCGCGGGTATTGGTCAACTTGATCTTGCCACGGGTAGCCGCTGCCGCCACCAGATAGGTGCCAGTTTCAATACGATCCGGCATAACGGCATAGTCGCAGCCCTGCAGGCTTTCCACACCCTGAACCACCAGGGTAGATGTGCCTATTCCCTCAATTTTGGCACCCATTGCCACCAGCATATTGGCCAGATCGACAATTTCAGGTTCACGCGCGGCGTTTTCCAGCACGGTTTTACCCTCTGCCAATACTGCGGCCATAAGCAGGTTCTCGGTGCCGCCTACAGTGACCACATCCATCAGGAAGTGGCAGCCCTTAAGGCGACCCTTGGAGCGGGCGCGAATATAACCGCCATCGATTTCAATGGTAGCGCCCATGGCCTCCAGGCCGCGCAGGTGAATATCCACCGGGCGCGAGCCAATGGCGCAACCACCGGGGAAGGACACATTGGCCTCGCCGTAGCGCGCAAGCAAAGGCCCCAGCACCAGGATTGAAGCGCGCATGGTCTTAACCAGCTCATAGGGTGCGGTATAGGAATTGATGGTGTTGGGATCAACAATCACCACATGATCACCCTGGATTTCGATAGTCAAACCCAGGGTTTTCAGCAGATTGACCATAGTGGTCATATCTTTCAGGTGCGGAACATTGCTCAGACGCACCTCGGATTGGGCGAGTATGGTCGCCGCCAACAGAGGCAGGCCCGCATTTTTGGAACCGGAAATACGAATTTCGCCGGACAGAGGGCCGCCGCCCGCGATTAAGAACTTATCCATTAACTCACTGAAACCTAAAAATAAATGAAGAACCCGGAGCCTATTATTGCTGCTGCTGTTGCTGCTGCCACTGCTCGGGGGTAAAGGCCTTGATGTAGTCCACCGCGTGAATACTGCGATCGGCAAACTGGGCACTGAGGGTTGCCAGTACCATTTGTTGCTTTTTAACCGGCATAAGCCCAGCAAAGGCGGGGCTTACCAGCACCAGGCCGATATGGTCGCCCTGGACCTCAACGGATTTCACCTCACATTCGGGGATTTGGCTTTCAATCAGCGCTTTGATTTGTTCTGCTTGCATAATTCACTCGGGAGCTGGGCTGGCTATACCCCCTAGCCATTCGGCTTGAGGACATAATATAACGATAACTAAATTAGCCGCGGAGTTTACCGGAACTGCGAACAAGTCGCACCTTTTACCGCCTCCCCGGCAACCTCAGCTGAACAAAATCAACCCGCCTTAAAAGACAAAACCCCGGCACTGAGCCAGGGTTTGTCGGCAACACCAGGGGAAGGCGCGCTTAGGCGTCAGCCAACCAATTGGCGATCACTTTATCCAAATCATTTTTGTACTTGCGCATAGCTGCTTTGAACTGGCCCTGGAAGGACACTCCCAGGTTTACCCCATTGAGCGTCACATTGATCAGCTTCCACTGACCGGCAGCATCCTGCACCATGGTGTAATCCAGCTGATGGGTAGTACCCGCTTCGCTAACCTCTTGATGTACGGCAGCGCGCTTGGGGTTGCGCTTGTCGCGCACAACACCCACCACTTTCACATTGCTATTGGCGTAGCCGGCAATACCCTTGGCATAGGATTTAACCAGACCACTGCGAAACACTACCAGGAACTGGTCGCGCTGATCCTTACTGGCCTTGCTGAACACCCGCTCACCCATAACGTGTTTGGCAATAAACGGGAAATCGACCACATCATTCAGCGTGGTCTCCACCTGACCAAAATAAACTTCATCGCTACCCTTGGCGGCATCTTTGGCTTTTACCAGCGTAAATAACTCCTGGGTAACCGCCTCAACTACCACCTGAGGGTCGTCACTGGCTGGCGCAGGCGCCGCGTTAACTACCGCAGACACGAGCAGCGCCGCAAGCAGCATAAAATATTGAGAACTAATGGCCTTAAACGATTTCATGTAAACCTTCCATTAAAAGACGTGACTGATAATTCGTTAAATCCAAACCCCGCTCCACAGGAGTCGGCGGCAGATTTTTCTCCATCCTGGAGCTTGCCTGTGACAGCGCCTGTCCCTGTTGGTGCCATGCTTTATTTGAGAGTTTATTTTCGGCGGGTATTCAATCAGGCGCGATCTACGCACCTGGAGGCTGATCAAGCGGCGCGCACTATACCACCCTCAACCCCGCCCCAGTAACCGCCAATAATTAAAAAAGCGTAAACTCAGCTAGCCCCGATTCAGCCGGGTAGCTCTATAATGCCGCCCCAGCAAGCTCGCATCGCAACCCCCATACCTACAGGAAACCTGATGACCGACTTTGACTTTATCAAGTCCGCCAAGCGCACCATCAACCTGGAAGCCCAGGCAGTTAGCGCCCTACCCGAGCGCATAGACCAGCAGTTTGTCAAAGCCTGCAAACTCATTCTGAGCAGCTCAGGCCGCGTCATAGTGACCGGCATGGGCAAATCCGGCCATATTGGTAAAAAAATCGCCGCCACCCTGGCCAGCACCGGCACTCCGGCCTTTTTTGTCCACCCTGGCGAGGCCAGCCATGGCGACCTGGGGATGATTACCCAAGGGGATATAGTCTTAGCTATCTCCTACTCCGGCAGCTCCAACGAAATTGTTACCCTGCTACCACTGCTAAAGCGCACCGGGGTAAAGATCATCAGCATGACCAGCAACCCCAAGTCCATTTTGGCGGAGGTCGCTGAAGCCCACCTGAACATTGCCGTCACCAGCGAGGCCTGCCCTTTGGACCTGGCCCCCACCTCCAGCACCACCGCCACCCTGGTAATGGGCGATGCCCTGGCCATAGCCCTGCTCGAGGCGCGCGGCTTTACCGCCGAGGATTTCGCTTTTTCTCACCCTGGCGGCGCCCTGGGGCGCAAATTGCTGCTGCGTGTCAGCGACCTTATGCATACAGGCGCGGATATTCCACGGGTCAAAGTTGATACACAGCTGCTGCAGGCGCTGATGGAAATGTCGAGCAAAGGCTTTGGCATGACCACCATCATGGATGACCGCAATCAGCTGTTGGGTATCTATACCGATGGCGACCTGCGCCGCAGCATTGATAAGGGGGTCGATGTGCGCACCGCCCGCGTCGGCGACCTGATGAACCCCAAACCGCTACTGGTGCGCGACAACCTGCTCGCGGCTGAAGCACTCAACATTATGGAAGAGCGCAAAATCAATGTGCTGCTGGTCGAAGACGAGCAAAAACAATTAGTCGGTGTGGTAAAAATCAACGATATACTGCGCGCCGGTGTCATCTAGGCGAATTATTTTTGAGTTGTTGGATATGCATGCAGAATTAAACGCGCGCTGCGCAAAAATCAAACTACTGCTATTGGATGTTGATGGTGTGCTCACCGATGGCCGCCTCTTTTTCAACAATCAGGGCGACGAATTCAAAGCATTCAACACCCTCGACGGTCACGGCATAAAAATGCTGCAAAAATCCGGCGTTAAAGTGGGTATCATCACCGGCCGCCGCAGCGATCTGGTAGCGCGCCGCGCCAGGGATTTAGGCATAGAAATTCTGGTGCAGGGCCGCGAAGACAAATGGACCGCACTGCAGGAAATTTTGCAAACCGAGCCCTTTGCCCTGGAACAAATTGCATTTATGGGCGATGACTGGCCGGACCTGAGCGTAATGACCCGCGTGGGCCTTGCGCTCAGCCCTGTCAACGGTCACTTCAGTGTCACTGAGCGCGCTCACTGGATCAGCCCACACAAGGGTGGCGAAGGCGCGGTGCGCTCGGCCTGCGATCTGATCATGCAGGCCCAGGGCACCTTTGCTCAGGCACTTAACGCCTACCTGCCGTGAAATTGCATTTAATTTTTGTATCCTGCCCTATGGCTAGAGTGGAACCCCTGGCGTGAAAAATTTAGCAATCAAACTTCAGGAAATACTGTTTACCCCCTGGGTACTCGCCGCGGCACTGCTCACCGGGTTTGGCGCTTTGCTGCTGATTCAGCGTCAACACCAGGCCACCGAAGAATTTGTCATGGCCGAAAAATTTCCGCTCACGTTTATGACCCAGGTGGAAACTCGCGAGTTTGATAAGCAGGGCAAGTTGCAACAAGTCATCAGCACACCGCGCATTACCCAATACCAAGTCGACCCGGATAAACCCGGCAATCAGGACTACACCTTAATTGAGCAACCGCGCATTCGCCTGCATCAAAACGAAAAGCCCAACCCCTGGTTTTTAAGTGCAAAGCTCGGCCACCGTCAGGCTAATCAAAATGAGCTGCGCCTGATCAATGATGTCCACCTCGAACAGCAAACCCAGGATCAGGGGCTGGTCACTATAGACACCAGTGAACTGTGGATTTACCCGGGCAAGCAATTCGCCACTACCGATAAAGCTGTTACC
>CBIMZH010000298.1:0-4387 GCA_966248255.1 uncultured Cellvibrio sp. | reverse complement strand
GGATTGCCACCAATTTGAAAGAGCAGGCGCAGACCCTGGGTTACACGGTGGTGGACCCAAGTACGGTGGTGGCCACTCACCTCAATCAAATCCTGCAGCAGCACACCTTTGAATTAATTGGCCATGAGGATGTGCAGAAACTGCTGGATATGCTGGCCAAGTCCTCGCCCAAGCTGGTCGAGGAACTGGTACCCAATACCCTGAGTATTAATGTGCTGCTTAAAGTGCTGCAAAACCTGCTGCGCGAGCGGGTGCCTATTCGCGATATGCGCTCCATCGCCGAAGCCTTGGCGGGGCAAACAGGTAAGAGTCAAGATCCCGTCGCATTAACCTCGCTGGCGCGGGTGGCGCTCAGCCGCCAAATCGTGCAAAACCTCGTCGGCAACGCGCCCAGCCTGCCTGTCATCACCCTTGAGCCAGCATTGGAACAGTTATTGCTGAATAGCGTTCAACAGGCACAAAAAGCCGGCGCTGATGACAGTGCCTTTATTGAGCCGGGTTTGGCGGATCGTCTTCAGCAATCGCTGATTGGCGCGGCGCAAAAGCAAGAGATGTTGGGTAAATCCCTGATTTTGCTGGTAGCGGCGCCCCTGCGCATGATGTTGTCGCGCTTTGTTCGTCACAGTGTTCCCGATATGCGTGTACTGGCTTATACCGAAGTGCCAGATAACAAGCAGATCAGTGTGGATGCCAGTGTCGGAGCCAGTTAAACCCGGGTAAAGATTTCGCAAGCAGGCCAACCAAGGCCGGGAGTGGGATATGCAAGTTAAACGATTTGTTGCTGCTGACATGCGTCGTGCATTGGAACTGGTTCGTCAGGAACTGGGGCCAGAGGCCATTATTCTTTCCAGCAACCGCATCCCCGAAGGTGTTGAGCTTTTAACGACCCTGGGCTCTGATAGCGAATTGGCGCAACTGCAGCGTCAGGCTACTGGCCATGCCGCCCTGGTAGGTTCAGCGCCGCTGCTAAGCGATGCCGCTATAGGCCAAACACTGGTGGCGGAGCGCAACGCCAAAACGTTTGACGCACCTGTGTTAAAGCCCCAGGGCAACAGCTTTTTAAGTGAGCACCCCAACGCCGGTAAAACCGGCTCCCAGCTGGCTGAAGATATTGAAAAGGCCCATGCGCGCATGATGGCATCGCGCAATGCAGAGGAGTCTGCCAAAGAGTTTTTGCTGGGCGAGCGCAGTCGCGTAAATGCCGCTATTCCGCGCGCCGCTTTTACTGGTGCTAATGCTGGCAAAGCAGCTGTTGTCGAGGCTTCGCCCAGAGCTGCTGCCAATTCGGGGGTTGATAAGGTCGCCGCCAATAAAGTGGCTAGGGATTTTGCCCCCAGCTTTAAAAAAGTATTAACGGCCGCCGAAAAGTACCCGCTGGAGGAGACTCCTGCAGCGGCGATTACACTGGCAGCCGCGCCCGCCGCCCAAGCTGCCGACGCTGAGCAAACTGCCCAGCTTTCCGAGCTGCAAGCAGAAATTGCCGATATGCGCTTTTTGCTGGAGCAGCAACTGGAGCGCCTGATTGGTCAAAGTGCCACTCCGGTAGATTCGCCTGTGCTGGCCAGTGTCGCGCGTCGCCTTGAGCGCCTGGGCTTACCGGCCGATGTGGTAGCCGGTGTGATCGCCCGTTGCAGTAAGGCTAAATCCATTAGCGAGGCCTGGCCGGATGCGCTGGCCAAGCTGGCGCATCAGCTGCCAATGGGCGGCGGTGATCTGGTAAATGGTGGCGGTATTTTTGCCTTTGTTGGTCCTACCGGAGTGGGTAAAACCACCACTATCGGCAAGCTGGCTGCGCGCTATGTGCTTAAGCACGGCGCCGATAAGGTCGCATTGATCACTACAGATACCTACCGTATTGCGGCCCATGATCAATTGCGCTCCCTTGCGCGTATTCTGCGTGTGCCGGTGCGCGTAGTGGATGAGTCCAACTCATTGGAGATGGTGCTGCGCAGTCTGCGTCATTGCAGCCTGGTGCTGATTGATACGGCGGGTTTCCGCCACGGTGACCCGCAACTTAAAGCGCAGTTGGATGCAATTGCTGCGCTCAAACAAATTAAAACTTATCTGGTGATGTCCTGTAACAGCCAGGCGCAAATGCTTAAAGCCTCGGTACACGCCTATGGCGGCCCACGCCTGCAGGGCTGCGTGCTTACCAAGCTGGATGAAACTGCCAGTATGGGCGAGGCGCTGGGGGTGGTAATGCAAAATCGCCTGCCGGTGATTTACACCACCGATGGCCAGGATATCCCTAAAAATATCGAAGTGGCCAAGGCTCATCAGCTAGTGGCCAAGGCGGTGGCGCTGCTAAAAGCCAATGTGGCTGTGGCAGCCTCCTGATGCTTGGTTAATTTTTAGCCAATTTGGCGATAAGTGGTTCATTTAATTAAGAATTATGAAAATAGTCGGCAGTTGGGGATTATCTATCTATAATCAGTTCACACATAGGGTGAGCACCAATCGCGATTCTGGAGTCAAGAGTTAATGAGTCAAATGCGGCCTGTACAAGTTATCGCTGTTTCGGGCGGAAAAGGCGGGGTAGGCAAGAGCAATATCTCTGTCAATCTAAGTATCGCCCTGGCGGAGATGCGTCGCCGCGTTGTGCTATTGGATGCCGATTTGGGCCTGGCCAACGTGGATGTACTTTTGGGGGTTAAGGCCACCCATACTCTGGCCGATGTTCTTGCGGGTACCCATGCGCTTAGCGAAGTTCTGGTGACTGGCCCCGGCGGGGTAAAAATTGTGCCCGCGTCCTCTGGGGTGCAGCGCATGGCCGAACTGAGTGCAGCTGAGCATGCGGGTTTAATCAATGCCTTTAACGACCTCTCAGATCAGGTCGATGTACTGGTCATTGACACCGCGGCCGGTATTTCCGATACGGTGATCAGTTTTGTCCGCGCTGCCAACGAAGTCATGATTGTGGTCTGCGACGAGCCTTCTTCTATTACCGATGCCTATGCGCTGATAAAGCTGCTCAACAAAGAATATGGTATGACCCGTTTTCGCGTAGTGGCCAATATGACCCGCACGCCGCAAGAGGGTCAAAACATGTTTAATAAGCTCAATACTGTTTGTGAGCGTTTTCTGGATGTAACCCTGCAGTTTGTGGGGCAGGTGCCATTTGATGAAAATGTGCGTAAAGCCGTGCAAAAGCAAAAAGCGCTGTTAGAGTTTGCTCCCACTTCCAAGGCTGCCGTTGCCATTCGCAACCTGGCGCAGGTAGTGGATAAGTGGCCTTTGCCCAGTACCCCAACAGGACGGTTGGAGTTTTTTGTAGAGCGACTATTGCAAGCGGCCAATTCGCGCTAGGCAGGCACGAATGGGCAAAGACGCTGACAAAAATGCACAGGTGTTTGTGAATGACCGCCGTCAACGGTTTAGCCATGTACGATAAAAAGCAGTTTGTCGAAAGCTCGATTAAAGTCGAGGATTACGCGTATCTGGTGAAGCGCATCGCCTATCACATGATGATGCGTATGCCGGCGTCCGTGCAGGTCGAGGATTTAATCCAGGCCGGTACTATTGGCTTGATTGAAGCTGCGCAAAAATACGACGGTTCCCGCGGCGCCAGTTTTGAAACCTATGCCGGCATCAGAATTCGCGGTGCAATTGTCGATGAAATGCGTCGTGGCGACTGGGTGCCGCGCTCTGTGCATCGCAATGCCCGGCGAGTCTCTCAGGCCATTGCGGCGGTGGAAGCGCGAACTGGGCGAGATGCAAGCGATGGCGATGTAGCCGAAGAACTGGGAGTCAGCCTGGATGAGTATTACTCCATGTTGCAGGACTCATCCGGTAGCCGACTATTCAGTTACGAAGAAACCTTTGGTGAAGAAGATAGCAATATCGATGGCTCTGAGCACAGCAGCCATTTTGCCAGCCCACTGGAAGGGCTGCAGCGTGAAGGTTTAAAAAGTGCATTGGCAGGTGCCATTGCCGGTCTCCCGGAGCGGGAACAAATGGTTCTCGCCCTTTATTACGACCAGGAACTCAATCTCAAGGAAATCGGTATGGTCTTGGGGGTGAGTGAGTCCCGGGTTAGTCAAATTCACAGCCAGGCAGCGGCGCGCTTGCGCCAAAAGCTCGCCAGCTGGCAATCCGCCTGATTCGATTAAAAAGTGTTCAGCCTTGCTGCCCCTTGGGGATTGAGGGGCTGAATTCTTGTGCCTTAGACGCAAATTTGTCTATAGAAACAGCGTTTTACGTTATGATTTGCAGGAAAGCTTGAGATTTTCCGCCAGCCTGCTGGCCTAAGTGTCAACGCCGACTAGACTATGAGTAAATGAAATTCCCGCCAGGGGAGTGGAGGTTGCATTGGATAAGAATATGAAGATCCTGATTGTTGATGACTTTTCAACAATGCGACGGATTATTAAAAACTTGCTGCGGGATT
>CBIMZH010000297.1:0-4389 GCA_966248255.1 uncultured Cellvibrio sp. | reverse complement strand
AGTTTTCCAGGGCGCCGGCATCGGCAGGCGGCATATCCCATTGATGACCCGGCAAGGTATTGCCCTCTTCCGCGTTCAAATAGGCCATACGCACTTCATAGCAGAGCACTTGCACAGCGGTCGCCAGGTTAAGAGAGGAATATTCAGGGTTGGCCGGGATATGCACGTGGTAGTTGCACTTGTGCAGCTCTTCGTTGGTCAGACCGCGATCTTCACGACCAAACACAATCGCCACCTCGTGATTGCGCGCTTCCGCCCAGAGGCTTTCGCCGCACTGGCGCGGGTCGAGCAACGGCCAGGGAATACGGCGCTCGCGGGCACTGGTACCCACCACCAGGGAACAACCGGCAATGGCTTCATCCAGGGTTTCTACCACTACCGCCTTATCCAGCACGTCGGTGGCACCGGCAGAGCGCCAGACGGCTTTATCAGAGGGATAATCCTGTGGCTCCACCAGATACAGGCGATCCAGACCCATATTCTTCATGGCGCGGGCGGCGCCGCCTATGTTGCCTGGGTGACTGGTGTTCACCAGAACTATGCGGATATTGGCGAAGGGTGCGCTGGACATGGATTAACCTCTTGCGGCCCGCTGCCAAAATAAAGGAAGGCAGTGTTAGGGGCGGATAAAAAGGCGCGCAGTATACAGCCAGTTACCGCTAGCCTCCAGCCAGTACAATCTGTATACTGCGCCGCCTTGGCGAGAGGCCTCTCGCCGCCCTGATGCAACGCACTGCGGATAAGACATTGAGGGTGGCTCGGACGAGGACCTGCGGCCCCTGCTCTTTTACAATTTGCCCCTGAACTGGTGTTCTCCAGTCTTGGTTTTTCCGTGTATGGCCGCTAATACGCAGGCCCTACCTATTCCGGCCCTTTTATAGGTGCCTTTTTTATTAGGTGTTTTATGGAACCCATGCTGAATATTGCTTTGCGCGCTGGGCGCAAAGCCGCTGAGTTAATTGAGCGCGCCTTTGAGCGTGTTGATTTGATTACCGTTGAAACCAAGAGCCGCAATGACTTTGTCACCGAAGTCGACAAGGCCGCTGAAAAAGAGATCATCTACCATCTGCGCAAAGCCTACCCCGACCACTGCATTCGCGGTGAAGAAGGCGGCGTACAAGCCGGTAAAAACACCGACTACGAATGGATTATCGATCCATTAGATGGCACCACCAACTTCGTTCATGGGCTCCCCCACTTTTCTATCTCCATTGCCTGCAAATACAAAGGCCAGCTTGAGCACGCGGTCGTAATCGACCCCATCAATCGCGAAGAATTTACCGCCAGCCGCGGTCGTGGCGCCGCACTCAACGGTCGCCGTATTCGCGTATCCAGCCGTCGCGGTTTAGAAGGTGCATTAATCGGCACCGGCATTCCTTTTAGCGGTTACGCCCTGGAACACATCAGTAATTACCTCTCCTGCGTACAGGAAATTGCCGGTCAAACCGCAGGCATTCGCCGCTGTGGCTCTGCCGCGCTGGATCTGGCTTATGTAGCCGCCGGCCGTTTTGATGCCTTCTGGGAAATGAACCTGAATATTTGGGACTTCGCTGCAGGCGCGCTGCTGGTGAAAGAAGCTGGCGGTCTGATCAGCGACTTTAATGGCGGTGTGGACTACATGGACACCGGCCACATAGTCTGCGGCTCACCCAAAGTGTTTAAGCCGATTTTGCAAGTAGTACAAAAAAACCTGGGACACTTAAAATAGGCCCCCAAAGGCGGTAAAAATTAGCCAATAAAAAAAGCCCCTGCTCTTTGCTGAACAGGGGCTTTTTTTATTCAGAAGCAACCCGGACAATTCAGGGGTTAATCCTGCATTTTATCTGTGTCCGACCCCTCATCCATTTCGTCCGAATCATTCATTGGCCCTTCGTCATCGCCAGTGTCGTCAGTAGCATCTGGGTTGTCATCGCCCGAATCCATTGCGCCATCATCGCCCTGATCATCAGCTGCTGCAGCATCGCTTGCCTGACTATCACCGGCTGGAGTATCAGCTGCCGCCGGGCTTGAATCAGTTACAAGTGCGGGAGCGCCTGGCGCTGCGCTGGAGCTGAGTGTTGCCGATGAATCCGAGCCCTCTTTGGAGCAACCGGTAAAAACCAGAATTAATCCGAGTAAAACGTAAATTGGCTTCATATGCATGTCCTGAGATTGGGTTGATAAAGCCTGAAGGTTTGCGCCTGGCAAACCCTTAAGAGTCTATACCCCTGGTGGATAGCTTCCGATAGCTAACACCGCCCTAGCGCTCAAATTAACGCGCATTTTTCACGATTAATCTTTTAGCAGCTGATTGAGCACCCCTAACAACTGATTGATCTGTACAGGCTTGGTTAAATAATCAAAAAAGCCAGAGTTTTTGCCCCGCTCAATATCGTAGGGCATGGCATTTGCCGAAAGCCCAATAACCGGGATCGACTTAACCAGAGGGTCACTTTTAAGTACGCGCAAGACTTCATAGCCGTCCATCCCCGGCAAGTTGATATCGAGAATAATCACATCCGGCAGTTGATTGCGCGCCTTGTAAATCCCTAAAAAAGCCTCCTCAGCAATCTCCAGAGACAACTGGGGATAGCGCCCCAATATTTGCTGAATCAAGCGAATATTGGAGGGGTTATCCTCCACATAAAGCACTTTGCACTGACGCTTGACCGCCAGGCTGATAGGCGCAAATTCGCGCCCCGGCTCACTGCTGGAAACACTGATAGAGGCGAGGTTCCACTCTCCGGCGGTGGGCAGATCTATCCAAAAGTTGGTGCCTACACCGGCGACACTGGTGAAATCCAGTTTGCCCTGCATCATCTCCACCAACTGCTTGGTAATAACCAGGCCAACACCTGAGCCCTCGATAGTGGAGTTCTCCGCACTTAGACGATTAAAGGGTTGAAAGACTTCGCCCTGGCGCTCCTGGGGAATACCGCGCCCGGTATCGCGCACCAGAATCCTGAGCCGCTCCATTGGCAGAGCCTCCAGGCGCACTTCAACTTCACCGCCCACCTGGTTGTATTTAATGGCGTTGCTGAGCAGATTGAGCAGCGCCTGCTTAAGGCGCACATGGTCGGCAACCACATAGGCCGACTCCTGATCCTGCAGCGAGACATAGAGACGAATGCCGCGCGCGTCGGCCTGCGGCTGAACCAGGGTAAAACACTCGGCAATCACCCGCGAAACCAGCACCGGCTCCAGCGAGACAGTCATCTTGCCCGATTCGATTTTGGCCAGGTCGAGCACGTCGTTAATCAATTGCAACAGGTGTTCGCCGGCTTTGCGAATTTCGCGCATATTGGAAATTTGCGGGCCGCTGAGATTGCCGTCATATTCAAACAGCTGGGTGTAACCGAGGATGGCGTTGAGCGGGGTGCGCAGCTCGTGACTCATACTGGACAAGAATGCCGACTTGGCCTGATTGGCTTTTTCAGCCTGTTCCTTGGCTTGAATGACGCGCTCCTCGGCGCGCTTCACCTCGGTAATATCCATGTTACTGCCAGACATCATCAAAGGCTGGCCGCTCTCATCAAAAACGGCGCGACCGCGGCCGCGAATCCAGCGCACCTCACCGGTACAACTCACCAGACGGTATTCAATATCAAAGGCGTCGTGACCGGCCAAGTGCTCGCGCAGCGCATTGTCGAATTTACTCAAGTCAGGCGGATAAATATGGCGACGCCAAATCTTTAGGCGATCCTCACCCTGGGTAAGCACATCATCCAGATCCTCATAGCCAAGCAACTCCCAGCAGCGATGGGAAAAGTGGAAGCCACCGCGATCGGCATACCACTCCCAGATGCCATCGCTGGAGGCCTGGATAATCCGCACCTGGCGCGCCTCACTCTCGCGCAGCGCCGCCTCCACTCGCTTCATCTCGGTAATATCAAAATTCACGCCGGAGAGAATCAACACCCGACCATTGGCGTCGCGCACAGAGTCGGCGCGCACCTGGGTCCAGATGTAATCGCCCGACTTGGTTCTGATGCGGTAGCAGACATCCAATGGAATGGCCGAGCGAAAATGCTGGCGCACCGCCTCCAGGGCAATTTCTATATCGTCGCAATGAATAAAATCGGCGATTTTATTGGCATCGCAAATTGTGTCTGCATCCGCCTGGCTATAGCCCAGCCGCTCCCAAAAGCCGCCAGACCACTCGATATGCTGGGTTTGCATATCCCACTCCCAAAAGCCGTAGCCGCTGCCATTAAATATGCGCTGGAAGCGACCTACGGTCTGCCGCAAGAGTTCGACATCTTCGCTGCTGGTCAGAGAGGGGTTAAAACTTATGTGTTCGATCATAGATGACTTAAACAGGTAATGATTAAAACAACTATTGCCATAACGATTGCTCTGGCGCTGACAATAAACCAGTTATAGGAGAATAACCACCAGCGAATTTGCCAC
>CBIMZH010000296.1:0-4404 GCA_966248255.1 uncultured Cellvibrio sp. | reverse complement strand
CAAAATGCTGGAAGCCAAGCGCGGCGCCGGTGAAGTTGGCGGTTCATTGGGCGCGGAAGTTACCCTCTACTGCGACGATAAACTCGCTGCAGAATTGGCCAAGCTGGGCGACGAGCTGCGCTTTGTATTGATTACCTCAACCGCTGCTATTGCCCCCTTGGCGCAAGCGCAAAATGCCGAACCGACTGAAGTGACTGGTTTGCAGGTGACGGTGAAAAAATCCGAGCACGCCAAGTGCGCTCGCTGTTGGCACCACCGCGCCGATGTGGGTGCTAATGCTGCCCACGCCGAAATCTGTGTGCGCTGTGTGGAAAACGTTGAAGGTCAGGGCGAAAGCCGCGCCTTCGCCTAAGCCATAAGGACATTCTGTGAGCGAAAAAATTTATCAAAAGCCCTGGTTCTGGTTTATCACTGCGCTGGTGGTGATACTGCTGGATCAGTGGAGTAAGCAGGCGATACTCGCGCGTTTTTACGAAGGTGAGGTATTGGACTTTACCAACTTCTTTGCCTTTACCCTGCGCTACAACCCGGGTGCCGCTTTTAGTTTTTTGGCTGACAGCGGCGGCTGGCAGCGCTGGTTTTTTACCGGTATTGCGCTGCTGGCCAGTGTGTTGCTGAGTTTGTGGATCAAGCGTGTCGCTGCCAGCAAACCCTACGAGGCCTTTGCTCTGGCATTTATCCTCGGCGGCGCTCTGGGCAATTTATATGACCGTATAGTGCTTGGTCATGTGGTGGATTTTATTCTGGTGCACTACCAAAGCTATTACTGGCCTGCCTTCAACCTGGCGGATTCTGCTATCAGCTTGGGCGCAGCCATTTTGATTATTGATATGTTGTTTGTGAAAGAGAAAAAAGCCGATGCGTGACCTCGCCATAGGCCAGGGCACTCGCGTGACCCTGCACTTTTCACTGAGCCTGGATAATGGCGATGTGATAGATACCAATTTTGAAGCCAACCCCGCCACTTTTACGGTAGGCGATGGCAATCTGCTGCCGGGTTTTGAAAAAGCCCTGTTTGGCATGCTTGAAGGTGAGCACAAAACCCTGTTGATTAAACCCGAAGACGGTTTTGGTCAGCGCAATGACAACAATATCCAGGAGATTGATCGCAGCCAGTTCAGTCCGGACCTGGAGCTGAGCGAAGGCTTGATGTTGTCCTTTGCCGATGCGCAAAAAACTGAATTGCCTGGGGTAGTGCGCGCCTTTGATGAAAACGTAGTGGTGGTGGATTTTAATCACCCGCTCGCCGGCCGCGAAATTTTATTTGAGGTGTCGATTTTAAAAATCGAACCGGTACAGGTGCACTGAGATGACCGAAATTAAACTCGCCAATCCACGCGGCTTTTGCGCCGGTGTGGATCGCGCCATAGATATAGTGAATCGCGCCCTGGATGTATTTGGCGCACCTATCTATGTGCGTCACGAAGTGGTTCACAACAAATTTGTGGTGGATTCACTGCGCGAGCGCGGGGCAATTTTTGTCGATGAAGTCGATCAGGTGCCAGATAACGTTATTTTGATTTTCAGTGCCCACGGCGTGTCCCAGGCAGTGCGCAAAGAGGCAGAGGATCGCGGTCTGCAAATCTTTGATGCGACCTGTCCCCTGGTTACCAAGGTGCATATTGAAGTCACCCGCTACAGTCGTGAAGGTCGTGAGTGCATTCTGATTGGCCATCAAGGTCACCCGGAAGTTGAAGGCACCATGGGCCAGTACAGCACGCAAAATGGCGGCACTATTTATCTGGTGGAAGATGAGTCAGATGTGGCTGCACTTCAAGTAAGGGATCCTGAGCATCTGGCCTATGTCACCCAGACAACTCTGTCGATGGATGATACCGCCAAGGTGATTGAGGCGTTGCGCGATCGCTTCCCCAAAATTCAGGGGCCGCGCCGCGATGACATCTGTTACGCCACCACCAATCGTCAGGATGCCGTGCGTCAACTGGCGCTGGAGTGCGAGCTGGTGCTGGTAGTGGGCTCGCCCAACTCCTCCAACTCCAATCGCCTGCGCGAGCTGGCCGAGCGCTGCGGCACCGAGGCTTATTTGATTGACGGCCCTGAAGATATAGATCCAGCCTGGATAGCCAATCGCGCCAGTATTGGTATTACCGCTGGCGCCTCAGCACCGGAAGTGCTGGTTAAGCGCGTTATCGCCAAGCTGCAGGAGTGCGGCGCTCAAGTTCCTCAGGAGTTGGAGGGTACACCGGAGAATATCAGCTTCTCCCTGCCTAAAGCGCTGCGTATAGGTAATTAGTTATAAAGTTGCTTCGCACTCGTCTTGGGTTAGGCGAGTGCTTCTCAATCTCCCTCCCCTCGCCAGTATCAATTTGTAGCCTTCTCCCGGTGACTCGGGGCAAATAAACAGGCTGCCTGCCAGAAACCCTCCCAGTTCTGTGCCCTGTCCATCCTGACGACTTTCGCCTGTGCTGATAAAAGACACATATTGGCTAATTGCACTATTGCCACTGATACGAACGCCAGGAAGCTTTTGATAGCTCCGAATTATTGGCTCGTCATCATCTTTCTGCAGATTGTTGTTGGCATCTAAAAACAATACCCAGCCGTCCTGCCAAGTTTGATTGGTTAACAATAGGCTTCTAGTGTTGTGAGCAACTGCCAAAGCTCTAGCGGTATTAATCGCATCATGCAAACTGGTTGCCGCAAAGTAAGTTCGTTGGGACGCTGCCAGAGTGGCAAGTGAGGGTATGGCAATGGCCAGCAGGGTACAGCTAATGGCCAGAGTGAGAACCAGTTCAAATAATGTAAGCCCTTGATTTTTCATCACGAATCCTTCCTTGGTTTAATTAAATATAAAGCGGCGACAGCCCCTGCCGCTCAAGCACCTTAGCCAACCATATGTCGTTAGTTCACTGGTGGTGGTGAGAGGCTATGTTAGTCTGTAATCATTCGCTTAATCTGTGATTTTTGTCTATTTAATGAGCTGGCCATAAGGCTGGCAGTCTTTAGGGCGGGCATATGTATAGGTTCACCAAGGGTTTTACCTTAATTGAATTGCTGATCACCATGGTGGTGCTTGCTGTTGTGCTGGGTATAGCGCTGCCTAACTTTAACGCGCTGGCTAAAAACAATCAGGCGGATGCAACAGCCCAGTCAATAGTGGATGCAATTAGCTACGCTCGCACCGAGGCGGTTAAGCGGGTGGCGCGGGTTACTCTGTGTGCCAGTAAGGATGCAACAACCTGTTCCGGTACCTGGAAGGAAGGTTTTATTGTATTTGTGGATTCAGTTAAATCTGATGATGTGACACCCCCGGATTTGACTCTTGGCGTGTTAAAAGTCTGGGAGGCGCAAAAAACAGGGTCAGATTTAACTGTGACCAATGAAGCAGACGAAGCAGTAACCTTTATTCGCTTTACCAGTTTGGGGGCTCTTGCCAAGGTTGGTGCGGCGCCCAGTAAAGTGAAAGTGGATATTAAGGTTGAGGGTTGTAATGGGGCCAATGCGCCCAGGTTAACCATTGGGCTTACCGGCATGGTGAGTATGCAAAAGCTAGCGTGTAATTAAGTTCGCAGAGGATTGACGATGAAACACTTACATCAGCAAAAGGGCCTGGGGTTAATTGAGGTGATGGTTACTGTGTTGCTTTTGGGAACTTCCTTATTGGCACTGGCCACGCTTCAATCTCGCTCTCTGCAAAAAAATCACAGCGCCCTCTTGGGGACTCAGGCAAATTTGCTCGCTTACGATATTTTGGAGCGTGTGCGCATGGCTAGCCCTTTGGCGCCCGGCGCTTTGGTTGTACCCTCAAACTCCAATATCACAGCACTGGTGAGTAGTGTTCTACCGGAAGGGAAGGGCACTCTGGAATGCAATGCCGCCAGGCTGTGTACTGTTACAGTCACCTGGTCTGAGTTAACTCGCGCAGGTGATGATGCCTCTGAGGCGACAACAAACTTTGCCTACAGCACCCAATTGTAATTTGGCTTCAGCTTGAGATGAAAACTATGCGATTTCAAAAAGGTTTATCACTGGTTGAACTAATGATTGCCATAGCCCTTGGGTTGATCCTGATGGCGGGAGTGATTCAACTATTTCTGTCCAGTAAAACGACTTATAGAACTCAGCAATCCACCTCACGGGTGCAGGAAACCGGGCGATTGGCGATAGAGTTTATGAGTCGAGATCTGCGCATGGCTGGTTTCACCGGGTTTCGCGGCAGGGTTTCTACCATCAGTAATATGCTGACTGGAATTGACTACACCAATAAATACAATGAGGGGCTCGAAGTTTTATCAAAAGATAAGGTGGCTGCACTCAATGCGTTGGACGACACTGTGGCGGTGGCCATTCGCGGCGCGCTCGACGGCCAAAGCTCACCGCTGATTATCCCTGCAGAAACAGGAAAACTGACGGTTGCTCTGCAGTCTACCGAAGCTGGAGCCT